>JAITDF010000206.1 GCA_031282705.1 Opitutaceae bacterium
GAATGTGCCAATTTGATTTTGCGGGCATCCGCGAGTTGCCGCATGTCGCTCCAAACGCCTTCACGAACAGCGACATCGGTATCAATCACCGCCCAGACGTGGTCGTATTTGGAGGGCTCGTTTGGGGCGAGTTGTCTTTTTCTGGCGCGGCGTGATTGTTCTTTTGCCAGGCGGGCGGCGGTTTCTATGACGTGGCGCGGATGGGAGGCGTCGCCCGGTTCGATATGAACGGTGACGGCGGTTAATTTTATGTCTTCACGAAGCAATTGGAAATAAACCGGCTCCGTAACCGTGCCTTCGGTGACAATAAGAATGGAGTCGCCGGGTCTGGCGCAAGTGATGCGCGCGGCGGGCTTGGGGCGGACCAGACTTCCGCTTTCTTTCCACCATTCGCGTTGGTTCATGCGGGCTCCTTGTTTTCCGTTTCGACGGCATCACCGTCGCCTGTGGCTTCGAATGTTCCATCCAACAGACCGGCGGGAATGAACGGCACGGCACCGTAGCGGCCGGACATGTAGCCGCGAACAAGGGATTCGCCCTGGCGCGGGTCGTAGTCCGTGAGCGGATAGAGGTGCGCGGCGCCTTCATTGTCCTTGTCGGTGAACCAGATTTGGTCGCGGCGGATGAGCGTCGGGTCAAGCAGGAGCGGGTTGTGCGTGGTGAAGAGGATTTGCGCGCGATTATGGTTTTCCTTTTCGCTGAAGAACAGGCGCAACAATTCGCGCACCATGAGCGGGTGCATGGAGGTTTCGAGTTCGTCTATGCAGACGATGCGGCCTTTTTGCAAAATATCGAGCCAGGGGCCGGCAAGCGAATAAAGCCGGCGGGTGCCGGCTGATTCGTCCGCCCAATTGAAAAGTTGCAATTTTCCGGCCTTGCCTTTGTGCGCAAGCTCAACCCTGAACATCTTTCGTTTTTTTGGCGATTCCGGTTCGCCGCCGGAAAGAGATTGCGGTTGGTGAGGTTCCGACAGGGCTTTCAACAACGCCCCGGACTCCGTCATCGGTCTGCTGGCAACAGGCTGGAATGCGTTGGAATCCGGGAAGGATTCCTCTTCCTCTATGACAAGGGCGCTGGCGACTCCGATGTCCGCGTTGCGCAAGAGTTCCAGCATCCGGCTGGTGTTTGTCGTTTTTTCGGCAAATTCCCTTGTGGTAAAGCCGCCTCCAAAACCGCCTTCGGCACTGAGATCGAAGAAGTGCAACCGCTCTTTGAACCAGCGAAACACAGGGGCGGCCTGCTGATGGTTTTCCGCGACAAGTTTGGAGAGATGCAGGGCGTTTGGCAGCGTGCGCTGTTCCACCGGGCGGTCGCGCGCAAATGTTTTTGGCTTTTCAGGGCCGAAAACAAACGCGCCGGTTTCCTCCGACCAATCGCGCGTGAACCATTCAACCGGCTGCGCGGTTGGAAACGAGCGCAGCGATTCATGCCGGATGCGTTCACGCGTGGCGGCAACGCGGTATTCGTAACGCATGCCGTCCTGAATGAAAGAGATTGCAAAGGCTGTCGGTTCGGTTGCGGCGGCAGGGTCGAGGGCGAACGGGACGATTTGCGCGATGGGTTCCGTGGGGTCGGTGGTCCTGGCGGAAGTGAGAACGAGGTTTCTCAAGGCTCGCAATGCTTGCAGCACGGTGCTTTTGCCGCTGGCGTTGGCACCATAGAGCGCCGCGCCTTTGGTCCAACGGCTGAGTTTGCCAGTGAGTCCAGGCAGGACGGGCGTGATGCAGTTTTCTGGAAGACTTTTATCGCGGTTGCCCGCAACAAAGTTCAGAGTTTGCAACTCACGAAATGATCTGAAATTTGAGAAGGAAAATTGCAGAAGCATGAATTTTTTCGAAAAAAGTCACTGTATCTGATGTTTCTCAAGCGAAAAATACGCTCAAATTTATTTTCGGATTTGCCAGGGGGTGGTTTTGGCGAGGTCGGTCTGGAGTTTGCTGAAGGCGGCGTTGACTTCGTCGTCGGTCAGGGTGCGGTCGGGGGCGCGGAAGGTCAGCGAGAGGGCGAGGCTTTTTTTGCCGTCGGGGAGGTTCTTGCCGGGGCCTCCTTCATAGAGGTCAAACAGGGTGACCGATTCGACCGGGAAGGTTTTGCCGGCGATTTTTGCCGCGGTGGTTTTGAGTTTGTCGGCGACTTCGCCGGCGGGCGTGACGGCGTCCACCACCAAGGCTATGTCTCGCGTGGCCGGGGGATAGGAACTGAAAGGTTGGAAACGGGCGCGTTTGGGCGCGGTGGCAAAGAGCTGTCGGGGGAGGAGCAGTTCGCCGGCAATGATGGTGTGGCCTTTGATGTCGCGGGCGCGGGCCGTCTTCGCGTCGATGAGGCCGCAGGCGAGTTCGATCTGGCGGGCGCGGTCGGTGGTCTGCGCGGAGTGGTTGCGCTGCCAGAAGGCGGGGGCAGGGCCGCCTAATGCAGAATGGCGAATGGAAAATGAAGAATGGACGGATTTGCCTCCGGGGGCGGGAACGGAGGAGGTTTCGTGGGCGGTGGGTTTGTCATTCTGCATTTTGCATTCCGCATTTTTCATTCCGTCGCAGGCGCCGTCGGTGATGAGGTGGAACTGGAGGCGGGCGGGGGCGACGCCGGCCAGGGCGGCGAGGTCGAGCGCGAGCTTTTTCGCGCAATAAAAATCGGCGGGGGCGCGTTTGAGCCAGGCGCGGGTGACGGGTTCGGCCAGGATGACAAAGGCCACGGCGGTGAGTTCGCGCAGGGTGGCGCCGGTGCCGGCGGTGTCGGTGGCGGTGGCGGTGGCGCCGGCGGTGGCGACGGGGCGGAAGACGCGGCCGATTTCGAAGAGGCGGCGGGGGGCGTTGTGCGCGGCGAGGTTGAGCGCGAGGGCGTCGAGCAGGCCGGGGATGAGCGAGGGGCGGATGTGGCCGAGTTCGCTGGTGAGGGGATTGGCGAGCGCGAGGGCGTCGGCGGCGGGTTGGCCGAAGAACGCGGCGATGTCGCGCCCGTCGCGGAGGGTGTAGTGGACGCATTCGGCGAAGCCGGCGCCGGCGAGGCGGGCGGTGGCGCGGCGGGTGAAGGTGGCGAGCGGGTCGTCGTTTTCAATGTCGCCGGGCGCGGGGGCGGGGATGGGCGTGGAGGGGATTGCAGTGGTGCCGTGGATGCGGACGAATTCCTCGACGAGGTCGATGGGGCGGGTGATGTCGGAGCGGAAGGAGGGGACGGTGACGCGCCAGTGGATTTTGGATTTTGGATTTTGGATTTTCGATTGGGGCACCGCCGCGCCGTTGGCAGGGGCGGCGGCGGGGGGGGCGTTTTCCTCCACGGTGAAACCGAGGCGGCGGTAGGTGGCGGCGATGGTGGTGTCGGGGGCCTGGCCGGCGTCGATGCCGCAGCGGGCGCGGACGTAATCGGCGGCGAGGTCGATGGTGCGGTCGGTGCGCGGCAACTCGCCGACGACGGTGCGGGGGCCGATGACCGTGCCGCCGGCGTGTTCGAGGATGAGGGCCGTGGCGCGGCGGGCGGCGAAGAGGACGCCGGACGGGTCGGCGTCGCGGGTGTAACGTTGGGCGCTGTCGGTGACCAGGGCGAGGCGGCGGCTGGTTTTGCGAATGGGACCGGGGCGGAAATACGCGGCTTCTAGGACGATGTCGGTGGTGGCGCCGGTGACGCCGCTGGCTTCGCCGCCCATGACGCCGCCGATGGCAAGGGGTTTTTCGGCGTCGGCGATGACGCAGTCGGCGGGGTCGAGGGTGACGAGGCGGCCTTGGTCGAGGAGTTTGATGGTTTCGCCGGGGCGGGCGGGGCGGATGTCGAGGCGGCGGCCGCCGATGTTGGCGGCGTCAAAGGCGTGGAGGGGCTGGCCGGTTTCGAGCATGACCCAGTTGGTGATGTCCACGATGTTGTTGATGGGGCGCAGTCCGGCGGCGAGGAGGTCGCGGGCGAGCCAGTCGGGCGAGTCCGCGACGCGGATGCCGCGGATGGCGGTGGCCGTGTAGTAGGGGCAGGTGCCGGTGGTGACGGTGACGGAGGCGAGGAGGGGAGCGGCCTCGGCGGAGGGGGCGGGCGCGGCGGGGGTGGCGTCGGTGAGACCGGGGAGGCGGAGGGGGCGGTCGAAACAGGCGGCGAGTTCGCGGGCGACGCCGATGTGGCCGAGGCAGTCGCCGCGGTTGGCGGTGATGCTGAGGTCGAGGACAGTGTCGGGCGGCGGGAAGTGGTCGTTGATGGAGGTGCCGACCGGGAGGTTGCGGGCGGTGAGGATGAGGAGGCCGGCGTGGTCGTCGCCGAGGCCGAGTTCGCGGGCGGAACACATCATGCCTTGCGACTCGATGTCGCGCAGGCGGCTGACCTGGATTTCAAAACCGCCGGGGAGGACGGCTCCGGGGAGGGCGACGGGCACGAGGTCGCCCGCGGCGAAGTTTTTCGCGCCGCAGACGATCTGGCGCGGGCCGGCGGGGTCGCCGGTGTCCACGCGGCAAACGGAGAGTTTGTCGGCCTTGGGGTGTTTTTCAAAGGAGAGGATTTTGCCGATGACGACATTTTTGAGGGGCTGGAGCCCGGCCTGGGAGATTTCCTCGACTTCAAGGCCGAGCATGGGAAGGGCGTCGGTGATTTTTTCGACGGAAATGCCGGAGAGATCGACGTAGCGAGAGAGCCACTGGAGGGAGATTTTCATCGAGAAGTTTCTTTAGACAGAATGAACAGAATGGGAGAGAATGAACGGAATGAAATTCTGGAGAATTGGATGGCGGGTGTTATTGGGAGCGGTGGCGGTATTTTTTCTTAAATTCCAAACGGTCGGAGCCGAAGTTGAGGAGTAGCCCTTCCTCAATTTTCGTGGCGGTCAGGTAATTGACGAGTTGCACTTCATGCGCGAGGGCAAGTTTTTGAACGGATTTGTTTTCAACAATGAGCGAACCGGCAACCACCATGTCGGCATCAAAAATGCCCACGATGACGTCTTCGTAATGAACATTAAGGCGGACTTCAGTTTGGAAGGGGATGTTTGTGCGGCGCAATTCGTGGGCGAGGGCGTTTTGATAGACGGATTCGAAAAATCCCGGACCGAGCGTGGAGTGGATTTTCATCGCCAATCCGATAATTTTCCCAGCGAGGTCATAGGGCTGTTGTTCCGGGGTGTCATTCATTTTGTTCATTCAAAATCATTCCGTTCATTCTGTCTAAAAAATCTTCGGGTATTCTCACGCAAACTGCCGGAGGAAGCGGAGGTCGTTGGCGTAGAAGTGGCGGATGTCGTCGATGCCGTGGATGAGCATGGCAATGCGCTCGATGCCCATGCCAAAGGCAAGGCCGGTCCACTCGTCGGG
>JAITDF010000239.1 GCA_031282705.1 Opitutaceae bacterium
AAAGTCACCGACGCCGAACTTGCCGCCATCAACATCACCCCGGATTCCTTTCACCCGGAATGGAACTATTCAATCGCTCCTCTCTCCAAAAAATAGCCATGTTGTTTTTTTACAGACCCTTAAACTGCCGGCGAAGCCTGCCTGCCGCCGCCCCTCCGGGGCCTCACTGTCTCATCGAAAACTGCGGCGACTCTCGAAATCAGTGTAAACACGCCCTGAATGAGCCTCAACGGCCCTTGGCTCCAACTTGTTTTCGGCAAATAAATTCAAGCCCGTCATCAAGCCGGGATTTTTCTTTGTTTTTTATCTTCGTTTTCTCCATTTTCTTCTGTCCAAAAGTGAGTTTTGGAACCTCCCTCATGAACATCCACCTGCGCCTCCTTGCTCTTTCCGCCATGACTCTCCCTGCCTTAACCGCCGGCGCCGTCGCCGCGCCCGCCGCCCAACCGCCCGCGCCGCTCGATGCGGAAATCCTGCGGGATGTTCCCTATGTCACCGGGGGGCATGAACGGCAGAAGCTCGACCTTTACCTGCCCGGAAAAAAGAGCGGCCGGCCGCTGCCGCTGATCGTCTGGGTGCATGGCGGCTCGTGGAGCGGCGGAGACAAGGGCCGCTGCCTGCCCGCGGCCAGCCGGTTCACGGCGCGCGGTTACGCGATCGCGAGCATCGGCTACCGGCTGAGCGGCACGGCGGTGTTTCCCGCGCAGCTCGAGGACTGCAAGGCCGCCGTCCGCTGGCTCCGCGCGCACGCCGCGTCCCTCCATATCGACCCTGACCGCATCGCCGCGTGGGGCTCGTCGGCGGGCGGGCATCTGGCGGCGTTGCTCGGCACGACCGGCGACACGCGCGCCTTCGACACGGGCGAAAACCTCGATTTTTCCAGCGGCGTGCAGGCGGTCGTCGATTACTACGGACCGGCGGATTTTTGCGACCGCAGCCTCCTGAAGGACAACCCCGCGCTGGGCGACCCCGGAAGCCCCGTGTCGCTGCTCATCGGCGCCACGGCCAGGGACAACCCCGAAAAAGTCGCCGCCGCGAGCCCGGTCTCCTACGTGACGAAAGGCGACGCGCCGTTTTTCATCGTGCACGGCACGGACGACCCTGCCGTGCCGGTCTCGCAAAGCCGCCGTCTCGACGCGGCGCTGTGGGCCGCCGGTGTGTTTTCAAAATTGAAGGTCATCGAGGGCGCGGCCCACGGCGGCCCGGAATACACGACCGGCGAATTGCTCGACGAAGTGGACGCGTTTCTCAGGGTGCGGCTAAGGTCAATCCCCCGGAAAAATTAGATTTTCGAGCGGAGGGACGGCACGGAGGCCGGCCCCAAAAAAAGTCAAAATACCAAGGGGAAACCGGCATCAGGCCCTCCCCGCGACAGGGTGCGACAGGAAGTGATGTCACTCCCTAAAAAAACGGGCGCAACCCAAAGTGACGCCCCCCTCTCTTTCTTCTTTCCCCTTTATCTTTATCTTTCTCTTTCATCGTGAACGTGCAGTGAGTTCCGAGCGAAGCGGAAGGCCTGACGAAAGATAAAGATAAAGAGGATAGAAGAAAGAGAAAGACTCCGGCGGTGACATCACTTCCTGTTGCACCCCCGCGACAGCCGCCCTGCGCGCGCGGTTGACACGCCTCGCGATTATGACAGCCTGCCTGTCATAAATCCCCGTCATGAAGACCGCCGCAGCCGCCATTCCGACAGCCGCCGTTCCGCGCACTGATTTCCGCCGCACCTCGGAATGGTCAGTGGAGGCGAATCACGAAAGAATAAAGGGAAAGAGAAGACCGGCGTCCGCGAATTTGCGGCGTTCGATGCGCGCCGGCGCGCCGCCGCCCGCAAGTCCGGCCCCGCGATTCCCCCGGCGCTCCCGGTGAATAAGCCATGACCGCGCCGCGCAAAAACTCCCCGCCCGCCGGCGCCTCGCAAGGCGAGTTTCTTCTCGTCGGCGGGACGCCGGGGCGCGCCGTCCCCGACGAGGACGCGCTCGTCAGGGAAATCCGCGCCGCCTGGGGCCTGCCGATCCGCGAGCGGGCGCGGGTGGTGTTGAACGGGGGCGACGTGGAGGAAATCCACGGCCTGCTCGAAGTGACCGAACCGTATCCTGACTATCCCTTCGATGCCGCAAACCCGCTGTCGCTCCGCATCGGTGACGTGAGATTTTCCAGCAGACAGATCCGGAGCTGGTCGCTGGCCTGATTTCGAGCCCTTCTTTCTTATAATCTGATGTTACGCAGTGCTGTTGTGCCGCAGACTTCCAAACCAACGCCGCCGCGCACGCCGCAAGGTTGGTCCCCGCCGCAGGTTGTCAGGTCTGCTTCAAAATCCACGGCTGCTTGCGGGCCTGTTTCCGGGCCTTCGGGCTGTTTGCGAGCCTGGCCTGTTTGCGGGCTTTCGGCCCGGAAGCAGGTTTGGAAACCTGCGGTACGTCAGAGTGGCGTGACGTCAGGTTTCAATTTTCCAGCCGCACCCTGGGGTCCATCCACGCCTGCGCGATATCGACGAGGAAGTTGAGCGTGGAGATGAGCGCGCCGTAGAGGAGGACGGTGCCGAGGATGAGGGTGTAGTCGCGGTTGAAGGCGCTGTTCACAAACTCGCGTCCGAGGCCCGGAATCTGGAAAATCGTCTCGATCACAAACGAGCCGGTGAGGATGCCGGCCACGGCCGGGCCGAGATACGAGACGACGGGCAGCAGGCCGCCGCGCAGGGCGTGCTTGCAGATGACGCGCGCCGGGGACGCGCCCTTGGCGCGGGCGGTGCGGATGAAATCCTGGCTGAGAATCTCCAACATGCCGCCGCGGGTGAGGCGCACGATGGGCGCGGCATAGGCGAGCCCGAGGATGAGGCAGGGCAGCACGCGGTCGGAGAGCGAATACCAGCCGGAGGCGTTGAAGAGGCGGAGGTGGATGGCGAAAACGAGCACCATGACCGGGCCGACCACGAAGGTCGGTATCGAGATGCCCGCCATGCCGAAGACCGACGCGGCGTAGTCGATCCAGGTGTTGCGGTTCACGGCGGCGACGACGCCGAGCGTGATGCCGGCGAGGAGGGCGATGACGAGCGCGGGCACGCCGAGCTGGATGGAGACGGGAAGTTTGCCGGCGATGATTTCGTTGACGGTGCGGTTGGGGTATTTGAAGGACGGGCCGAAGTCGATGCCGAAGGCGGCGTTGAGGTCGAGGCCGGGGAGGAGTTTTTGCGGCGCGAAGCGTTTCGGGCAGAGGCTCCAGAGGTAGTCGGCGTATTGGGCGGCGAGCGGTTTGTCGAGGCCGTAGTGGGCTTTCAGGTTGGCCTCGATTTCCGGCGTGACGGCTTTTTCGGCGGTGAAAGGGCCGCCGGGCGCGAAGCGGCACATGAAGAATGTGAGCGTGACGAGGACGAAGATCGCGAGGCAGGTCTGCCAGAATCGTGTGAGAAAAAAATGAAGCATCTCGAATGAGGAACGGAAGCCGGATGACGAGTGAAAATCAGAAATTAAAAATTAGGAACCAAAAACTTAACCGCAGATGGACGCGGATGAACACGGATAAATCTGTCCATTATGAATGTCTTTATGAATGCCCTTCATTTTTGACCTGTCCCTTAAAAAATCTTGTCCCTTAAAAAATCTTTTAAAAACGCTTCGCTTCGACAGGACATGGGATAAGGGACAGACGGAAAACAGCACTTTTAATCTGTCCCTAGAAACTCTCTCTATTTGGAAATCCATGCATATACTGCATATCCTATTCCGGAAGAAATAATCAAAAAAACGAGTAAACATCCGATATAATTTCTTTTACCAATGCCGATAGCATTCAGATTTTCCCGCCAAGCAAACTCATATGATAGCATTCTTTGCATTACCTTTTCTGGATCTAATCCTAATCCAGAAACAAGCAATGTCGCCGTCTGAACAGTTTTATCCCTCTGCCCCCGTTCTCTATGAACATGAAACCACGCCGATATAAAAGCCATAGCAAAAAGATAGTCCGATATCAATTTTAATTCATCCATTGATATGCTCATTTCTTTCGCCCATTCTGGATGATCCGTTTTAGATTGCCCATTACGGAACCCATTCCTTCCATTTTTATAAACATCAATGGTTTGCTGTGGATGCTGGTTAATGCCTAATTCAGCATCTTCCAATCCCTCCTTGATTTTTTGAATTAAAATTTCTTTGTCCATAACTATGAATACATTTTGCCGAACAGTGTTACTGGGCTGCACTCAGCGCAGCATGAATTCGCGTTGGGATTGTTGATAATTCCGACATAAGGTGAATGCCAAAAAGGCAAGTCTTCCTTGTTTTGCAAGGTGTTATGTTGTAAAAAACGGACGGATTTGTTTTTACAGGCAATTTCACGGGTGCCTTGTGATTGACAACCTTCATTTTTGACCTGCCCCTTAAAAACTCCTCTTAAAAACTCCTTCGGTGTCTATCGGGATTCTGCTTTTCTAGACTTCCTTCCGTCATTTCAAGTTTCGCTTCAGTGTCACAAGAATAGATAACCCTATGTTGGCACCAATAAATATCACAAGCATTTCAAGGAGCCCGATCTTCCATCCATAGCACCAAAACGCGAAAATGATGAAGCCAAAACAAATAATGCTCATTATCTCTTGAATTCTCTGTCCCATCGGGCTGCTGGAAATTGAACCCTTGCTGAAAAGAAGAAATCCTGTTGGAATTGAAAAAATAAATGTTGCTATTATGTATTTCCAAGGCATATTTTTAAGGTTTTTATTGGGTGATATTCGATGAGCTATTAGGCCCTGCCGGACAGTGGTATTGAGCTGCACTCAGAGGCTAGGATAAGGGACAGGCGGAAAACAGCGCAGCTCCTTATTCACTCCTTCTTCCTTAATACGACTGCTTGAAATATAGGTTGAATGACCGCCAGCGAAACATTCGTGTTATTTTCTTTAATATAAACCAGATGTCCCCCTAATTCAGCAGCCTTTGCCCTTACCGTTGGCATCGCATTCGATATTTTAGTGCTCGTATTCCAAACAACATCAATAGAGCCTATTTCTTCATATTTTGAGAGATCAACGGAATCATAAGAAACAACCTCAACCTCTCTAATATCTGTTTTAGGAAATGTCCGGGCATAATACCTCGGAGACACGGACACAGAATTGCATCCAGACACTAAAAACGCGATAACCGCGAGAATTAGAATTGTGGGTTTCATAGTTAGAAAAACATGGGCGGGACGGGGCCGCTCAGTCTTTTTTCGCCTCGCCTTCGGCGGGGGCGGGGGCTTGGGGCCCGGCAGGCGCCTCAGTCGCGGCGGGTGCGGCGGGCGTTTCGGGCGCGGCGGATGCTTCGGCGGCGGCAGGCGTTGCGGGCGTTGCGGGCGCGGGGGCGGCTTTCCTGGCCTCGGGTTCGACGGCGCCGGTTTTGGCGGCTTGCTTCGCCTTGGCGGCGTTTTTGCGGTTTTTCTTGTAACCGGGATCGTCCGCGGGAACGAACTCGATCAGGGCCATCTCGGCGGCGTCGGTGCCGCGCGCACCGAGTTTGTAGATGCGGGTGTAGCCGCCGGGGCGGCCGGCAAATTCCTTGTGCTTTTCGGTGAAGAGCAGCTTGACGGCGGCCTCGTCGCGGATGTCGCGAAGGGCGAGGCGGCGCAGGTGGATGGCATCCTTGGCCTCGGTTTTCGCCGCGGCTTTTCTGGCCTTGGTGACGACCTTCTCAATGAAGGGGCGCAGCGCCCGTGCTTTCGCAAGCGTGGTCTGGAGGCGGCCGTGCTTGATGAGCGAGGCACCGAGGTTCGAGAGCATGGCGGCGCGGTGTTCGCGGGTCACGCCGAGGGAGGCGTGGTGTTTGTTGTGACGCATGGTGTTTTTTGCTTTCTTGGTTTGGCCCCCCGTTCGGCAACCCGGTCGCAGCGTTGAACGGCAGCGGGCGGCGCGAGGGGCCGGTGGAGTGCAATTACGAAGGGCGGGATGGGGCTGTCGCGCGGCCCCTGTCCGTCATTCGCAATTCGTAATTTTTCAGGAGGCGTCCTTGCGGGTGTCGAGGAGGCGTTCGTCGAATTTCATGCCCAGGGAGAGGCCGAGGGCTTCGAGTTTGTCCTTGATTTCGTTGAGGGACTTTTTGCCGAAGTTGCGATACTTGAGCATTTCCTGCTCGGTCTTCATCGCAAGCTCGCCGACGGTGGTGATGTTGGCGTTGTTCAGGCAGTTCGCGGCGCGCACGGAGAGTTCGATTTCGTTGACCGACATGTTCAGGAGCTTGCGGAGTTTGTTCTGTTCTTCGCTGACTTCGCTGGTCTGGGTCTCGAAAACGTATTCTTCGTTGCTGGCGCGGTTGAAGACGTCGAGGTGATGGGCGAGGATGGAGGAGGCCTGCTTGAGGGCGTCGTCGGGGGTGATGCGGCCGTCGGTCCAGATTTCGAGGATGAGTTTGTCGTAGTCGGTGATCTGGCCGACGCGGGTGTTTTCCACGGAATACTTGACGAGTTTGACGGGGGAGAAGAGCGAGTCGATGGGGATGACGCCGATGGGCTGGTCCTCTTTTTTGTTTTGCTCGCCGGGGTAGTAGCCGCGGCCGGTCTTGATTTCGACCTCGGCTTCAAAGGGCCGTGCCTTGTCGAGGGTGCAGATGACCTGGCCGGGGTTGATGATGCGGATGTTGGCATCGGCCTGGATGTCGGCGGCGGTCACGGGGCCTTCGCGGTTGATGTTGATGCGAAGGGTGACGGGGTCGCGTTTTTCCGAGACGATGAGGATTTTTTTCAGGTTGAGGACGATGTCGGTGACGTCCTCGACAACGCCGTCGATGCTTTGGAATTCATGGTTCACGCCTTCGATTTTGATCGAGGAGATGGCGGAGCCTTCGATGGAGGAGAGGAGGACGCGGCGCAGGGAGTTGCCGATGGTGTGGCCGTAGCCGGCCTCGAAGGGCTCGGCGGCAAACCTGGCGTAGGTCGGCGTGGAGCCTTCCTCGATTTTGGCGAGCTTGGAGGGGAGTTCGAATTTTCCGAGACGTTTGGGCATGGCGGTGGTGGAGGACGGGATTGTGATTTGTTGCGGTGTTCCGTCGGGTGTCGAGCCGGCAGAGGCGGGGGCGCGATTTAGACGGGTTCCTTAAACTTGGGTGGCGGCCTGCTTAGAAGCGCGAGTAAAATTCGACGATGAGTTGTTCGTTGATGCCGGGTTCCATCTCGTCGCGGGTGGGGAGGCGGTTCACGGTGCCTTTGAGGTTTTCGGCGTCGAGGGTGAGCCAGCCGGGGACGTTGCGCGCGCGGCTTTCCTCGATGTTGCGGGCGGCGAGCTGGCGCGAGGTGGGGACGTTTTTGACTTCGATTTCGTCGCCGGGTTTCACGGAGCAGCTGGCGATGTCCACCTTGCGGCCGTTCACGCGGATGTGGCCGTGGTTGACGAGCTGGCGGGCGGCGGCGCGGCTTTTGGCGAAGCCGAGGAGATAGACGACGCTGTCGAGGCGGGTTTCGAGGAGCTGGAGGAAGACTTCGCCGGTGACGCCGCGGGTGCGCTTGGCCTTGGCGAAGACGAGGCGGAACTGGCGTTCGAGCAGGCCGTAGGTGTAGCGGAGTTTCTGTTTTTCGTTCAGGCCGGTGGCGTATTCGGAGAGTTTGCGGCGGAGTTTGGGGCCGTGCTGTCCGGGTGGATAGGTGCGTTTTTCGTAAGCCTTGGTCGGGCCGAAGATGGGTTGGGAAAAACGGCGGCTGATGCGGGTGGTCGGGCCGGTGTAACGAGCCATGGTGAGATTTGGTTAAGTTTTAAGTTTAAGTTTAAGTTTAAGTTTGGCGGAGGGTTAGACGCGGCGGCGTTTTGGGGGGCGGCAGCCGTTGTGGGGGATGGGGGTCACGTCGATGATGGAGGTGATTTCGAGGCCGATGGCCTGGATGGCGCGGACGGCGGAGTCGCGTCCGAGGCCGGGGCCGGAGATTTTGATGGCCACGTCTTTCAGGCCGTGCGACATGGCGGTGCGGGCGGCGTCCTGGGCGACGACCTGGGCGGCGTAGGCGGTGGATTTGCGGGAGCCGCGGAAGTTGCATTTGCCGGCGCTGGACGCGGCGATGACGGCGCCTTTGGCGTCGGTGATCGAGACGATGGTGTTGTTGAAGGAGGCGAGGATGTTGACGATGCCCGAGGTGATGTTTTTCGAGCCCTTGGCCTTGCGGATTTTGATGGCGCCGATTTCCTCCTTGAGGAGGTCTTCGGCGGTGGGTTGCTTGGCGACGCCGCCGACGAGTTCGACGGGTTTTTCGGCGGCCGCGGGTTGGGCGTCGGCGGGAGGCGCGGCGTCCTTTTTGGGCTTGGCGGCGGCGGCGGCCTTGGGAGCTTTTGCGGGCTTCCCGGCGGCGGCTTGCGGCGCGGCCTGGGGGGCGGCGGGGGTTTCGGTTTTAGGTTCGGAATTTTCTTCAGCCATGGC
Organism: Opitutaceae bacterium; assembly: GCA_031282705.1. Lineage (GTDB taxonomy): Bacteria > Verrucomicrobiota > Verrucomicrobiia > Opitutales > Opitutaceae > Termitidicoccus. Next base: position 8,379 of record JAITDF010000239.1, read on the forward strand.
GGGTGGTGGTAAGGTTATTTGGCGGGGGCCTTGGTGACGCCGACGGTGCGGCGGGGGCCTTTGCGGGTGCGGGCGTTGGTGGAGGTGCGCTGGCCGCGGACGGGGAGGCCGCGACGGTGGCGGACGCCGCGGTAGCAGCCGATGGCCTGGAGGCGCTTGAGGTCGGCGGTGTGGGCGCGGCGGAGGTCGCCTTCGACGACCCATTTGTGTTCCGTGATGACGTGGAGGATTTTGTTGAGCTGCTCCTCGGTGAGTTCCGAGGCGCGCATGTTGGGATCGAGTCCGGTTTCCTGGACGATCCGGCCGGCCCGGGTGAGGCCGATGCCGTAGATGTAGGCGAGCGAATAAGCGACTTTCTTCTTCGCGGGGATTTCAACACCGAGGAGACGTGGCATATGAGTTTAAGTTTAAGTTGAAGTTGAAGTTGAAGTTGGACTGGAAATTTAAGTTGGACTGGAAATTTTTAACGGGCGGCGGCGGGAGTCGCGGCGGGGGAGGAAACCGGGCCGGGAAGGGTGAGGATTTCCGGGCCTTTTTCCGTGGTGAGCACGGTGTGTTCGAAGTGGGCGGAGGGGGTGCCGTCGGCGGAGACGATGGTCCAGCCGTCGGGGAGCACTTTTGTCTTCCAGCCGCCGAGGTTGACCATGGGTTCGATGGCGAGGGTCATGCCGGGTTTGATGAGGTCGGTGCGGTTTTTTTTGCGGTCGGCGAAGTTCGGGATTTGCGGTTCCTCGTGCATCGCGGTGCCGACGCCGTGGCCGACCATGTCGCGGACGACGCCGAAGCCGTGGGCCTCGACGTAGCGCTGGATGGCTTCGGAGATGTCGCCGATGCGGTTGCCGGTGGTGGCGCGGGCGATGCCGAGGGCGCGGGCTTCCTCGGTGACGCGGAGGAGTTCCGTGAGGCGGGGGGCGATGCGTCCGACGGGGACGGTGAGGGCGTTGTCGCCGACGTAGCCGTTATACCAGATGCTTATGTCGAGGGCGATGATGTCGCCGTCGCGCAGGATGCGTCTCATGCTGCCTATGCCGTGGACGACTTCCTCGTTGACCGAGAGGCAGGCGTAGGCGGGATAGGGCGGGGCTCCGCGGACTTGGTAGCCGTGGCAGGCGCTTTTCGCGCCGTGGGCCTCGATGAGCGTCCGGGCGGTCTGGTCCAAGTCGTAAGTGGTGATGCCGGGCTGCACGTGCTGTTTGAGGGTGTGCAGGACATTCGCGGCGACGGCGCATGCGTCGCGCATGCGGGCGATTCCTTCCTTGTTTTTGATGGGAATCATGGGGTGGGCGTCAGGCCGCGGGCGCGCCGTCCTCGTCCTCGACGAGGAGGCCTTGCGCGCGATAATGTTCGACGACGGGCGGCGGGGCGGCGCCGGGGGCGGCGAGGACGGCGGAGAGCGTCTCGTCGCGGGCGTCGAGCCATTCGTCGAATACTTTTGCTTGGAGCAGCGTAGCCGGGAAATCGCCGAGGGCGAAGCCCGCATCGGGTTTGCGCGTCCAAAACCAGCGGCGCATGAGCGCGAGGGTGGTTTTTTCACCGGCGGGGGTGCTGCCCCGCCGGGCGGCGCGCCCGGCTTGCGGGCCGGGCGGCGTGCGACGCGAAATCTCCCGCCGCATCAGACCGGAGGGAGAGACGTGCTCGATATTCAAAGAACGGAGCCGGGTCCGCACGGGTTCGGGAAACGAATCGTCCGGGCCGAGCATCAGGATTTTCATTTTGGCCGGATGGCCGGAGAAAAAGAGGGTGTTTGTGTCATTCACCAAAGTCGAAGTAAAGAACTAATTCCAGCCGGTCCTCAAAATTTTCTTGAATGCGGGCCGGAACCGAAGCCGTTCCTAGAACCAGGTGCTCCAGCTGTTCTTGATCCATGCCAGGAGGCCGACGAGGAAGATGATGCCGAGGACGAACCAGAGCTTGCCCACGGTCTTCATGTCCGCGGCATCGCCCATGGCGCCCGCGGCGCCGGGGTTGCGGGCGCGGATGCGGCCTTTTTTGAGGAAGCCGTCGTAGTGGCGCTGGAGGAGGAAGGTCTCGACCTGGCGCATGGTGTCGAGCACGACGCCGACGGTGATCAACATGCCGGTGCCGCCGAAGAAGATGGCGACGCGCTGCGGGACGTTGAACTCGAAGAGGAGCACGTCGGGCATGACGGCGATGATGGTGAGGAAGATCGCGCCGGCGAGGGTGAGGCGCGTCATGATGAAGTCGAGGAACTTGGCCGTCGGCTCGCCGGGGCGGACGCCGGGGACGTAGCCGCCGTATTTTTTCAGGTCGTCGGCGATCTGGATGGGTTTGAACATGACCGAGACCCAGAAGTAGCTGAAGAACAGGATGAGCATCGACATGCTCAGGTAATAAATCCAGTCGCCGCGGAGGAGGCGCTGCGCGAACTCGATCATCCACGGCCACTGCATGGTCGCGCCGAGCCAGGAGAAAATCTGCTGCGGGAACATGAGGATGGCGCTGGCGAAGATGACGGGCATGACGCCGGAGTAGTTGACCTTGAGCGGCAGGAAGGAGCTTTGGCCGCCCATGACCTTGTTGCCCACGACGCGCTTGGCGTATTGGACGGGGATTTTGCGCTGGCCCTGGACCACCATCACGATGCCCATGGTCACGAGGACAAAGAGGCCGATCATCAGCACGGCGTGCAGCGGGCCGAGCTTGGCCACGCCGATGGGCGCGAAGAAGAGGTGGTAGGTGGCGACGGCCGCGCCGGGGATGTCGGCGAGGATGCCGACGGTGATGAGGAGCGACACGCCGTTGCCGATGCCGCGCTGGGTGATTTGCTCGCCCAGCCACATGAGGAGCAGCGTGCCCGCCGTGATGAAGACCACGCCGGTGATGAGGAACCAGAGGCCCGGTATGATGATGATCGGGCCGTGGTCGTAGCCGGGGAAGAGGCTGGCGGGGTTTCTCAGGGTGGAGATGAGCAGCACCGCCTGCACGACGCAGATGAGGACGGTGGCGTAGCGGGTGTATTGGGTGATTTTCTGGCGGCCGACATCGCCTTCCTGCTGGAGGCGGGCGAGCGAGGGGAGCACGGCGGCCATCAACTGGAAGATGATTGAGGCGCTGATGTAGGGCATGATGCCCAGCGCGCAGACCGCGCCTTTCACGAGCGCGCCGCCGGTGAACATGTTGTAGAGGCCGACCATCGAGCCGGCGGCGGAGCCGGCGCCGGCGGCGGTCTGCTGGGCAAAAAATTCCTGCAAGGGGCGCGGGTCGAGGCCGGGAATCGGGATGTGCGCGCCGACGCGGGCGACGAACAGGAGGCCCAGTGTGTAGAAAATCCGCGAGCGCAGCTCGGGGATTTTCAGGGAGTTCGTGAAGGCGGAAAACATGGGAAATTTTTTGGGATTTTCGATTTTGGATCGGGCGCTGCCGCGCCGGATGGAAAACAGGAATGCTGGTGGCGGATTGCGGAGGAAGCGGCGGCGGCGGCGCGGCGGGTGGCGGAACGGCGGGTTACGGGTTGCGGAATGGCGGAATGGCTGGTGGCGAGTGGCGAGTGGCGAGTGGCGAGTGGCTTGGAAATCGAGAATCGGGAATCGAAAATCGAAAATTCACCCCCCCGCCGGCGTCATTCAGGCGGCGGGAGTTTTTCCGGTTTCGGCGGCGGCGGGAGCGGCGGCGGCGGGCCGGGCTTCGGCGGCGGCGATGGCCTGGCCGCCGGCTTTTTCGATTTTCTCCTTTGCGGAGGCCGAGAACTTGGCGGCGGTGATTTTCAGCGGGCGGGCAAGGTCGCCGCCGCCGAGGATTTTGAGTTGCGAGTCGTCGATGTCGCGCACGAGGCCGGCCGCCGCGAGGACGGCGGCGTCCACCTCGGTGACGGAGGCGTCGAGCCGGGCGAGGTCGCCGACGTTGACGGTGGCGTAGGCGGCGCGGAAGTTGTGGTTGTTGAAGCCGCGGTGCGGGAGTTTGCGGTAGAGGGGCATCTGGCCGCCTTCAAAGCCGGGGCGGATGCTGCCGCCGGAGCGGGCGGTCTGGCCCTTGCCTCCGCGGCCGGAGGTTTTGCCGCGCCCGCCGCCTTCGCCGCAGCCGACGCGTTTCTTGCGGTGCACGGCACCGGGGACGTTCTTGAGTTCGTGGAGTTTCATTTTCTGGTTCCTGAATCTGGCGCCCCGCCGGGCGGCGGGACTCGGAGTGGTTGCCGGGTTCGCGGGTCTCGCGCGGCCCGCGGGCCGGGTGAGGATTACGAGCGGACGGTTTTGATTTGTTCGGCGAGGCGGAGTTTTTGCAGGCCCTTGAGCGTGGCGTGGACGACGGCGATGTGGTTCTTGGAGCCCATCGACTTGGTGAGGATGTTCTTGATGCCGGCGGCCTCGAGGACGGCGCGCACGGCGCCGCCGGCGATGAGGCCGGTGCCGGGCACGGCGGGGCGCAGGAGGACGCGGCCTCCGTCGTATTCGCCGTAAACTTCGTGCGGGATGGTGTCGCCCTTGATTTTCACGGGCACCATGTGCTTCTTGGCGTGCTCGGTGCCTTTGCGGATGGCCTCGGGGACTTCGTTGGCCTTGCCGTAGCCGATGCCGACGCTGCCTTTCTTGTCGCCGACGACGGCGAGGGCGGAGAAGCTGAAGCGGCGGCCGCCTTTGACGACTTTGGCGCAGCGGTTGATATAGACGATTTTCTCGACCATGTCGGGCGCGTTGGGGTCGGCCGGGGCGGAGTCGCGGCGGTCGCGGCGGGGGCCGCCGGAGCGGCGGTCGCCTCCGCGGCGGGGCGGGCGGGTGTCGGACGGGGGCGCGGTCCTGGTGTCGGATGAATGCGCGCTCCTGGTCCCGGCGGCGGGAGCCGGCGCGGTTTCAACGGCGGCGGCGGCGGGAGTGGCGGGAGTGGTCTCGGGAGATTCGTTTTCGGTGCTCATGGAGTGTTTTTAGAATACGAGGCCGCCTTCGCGCGCGGCGTCGGCGAATGCTTTGACTTTGCCGTGGTAGCGGGCGCCGGAGCGGTCGAAGACGACGGCGTCCAAGCCCGCGGCCCTGGCCTTGGCGGCGAAGGCTTCGCCGAGGGTTTTCGCGCCGGCGAGGTTGGCGGCGAGTTTTTTTTCGCGCAGGCCGGCGTCGAGGCTGGAGAGGAAGACGAGGGTGGTGGCGCTGTCGTCGTTGATGGCCTGGGCGTAGATGTGCTTGGAGGTGAAGCGCACGGCGAGGCGGGGGCGCGCGGCGGTGCCTTTGACTTTTTTGCGGATTCTCCAGCGGCGTTTCTGGAGCAGCTCGGCTTTGGTGCTGGTTTTGCTCATTTTGAAATAATGGGTGCGGCGGGTTGGTGTTAGGCGACGGTTTTGCCTTCCTTGCGGCGGACGCGCTCGCCGACGATGCGGACGCCCTTGCCCTTGTAGGGTTCCGGCGGGTAGAAGGCGCGGATGTTGGCGGTGACGGCGCCGACGAGTTGCTTGTCGCAGCCTTCGACCTTCAGCTTGGTCTGGTCGGTGACGGTGACTTTGATGCCTTCGGGGATGTCGAAGAGCACCGGGTGCGAGTAGCCGAGCGCGAGGTCGAGCTGCCTGCCCTTGAGGGCGGCCTTGAAGCCGACGCCCTGGATTTCCAATTCCTTGGAAAAGCCTTCGGTGACGCCTTTCACCATGCCGTTCACGATGGAGCGGGCGGTGCCGAACATGGCGCGGGAGAAGCGGGTGGCCTCGGCGGCGGCGAAGACGACTTTGCCGCCGTCCAGCTTGATGGTGACGGCGGGGTCGAAGGTTTTGGAGACTTTGCCCTTGGGGCCTTCGACATTCACGGTGTGGTCCTTGATGTCGATTTTGACCTTTGGGGGGATGGTGACGGGAACTTTGCCGATGCGTGACATGGTGTGTGGGTGCGTGCCTCCGTGTTTTACCAGACGTTGCAGACGAGTTCCCCGCCGAGTTTCTGGCGGCGGCAGTCCTTGTCGGTGAGGACGCCCTTGGAGGTGGAGAGGATGGCGATGCCGAGTCCGTTGAGGACGCGGGGGATGTCGTCGTAGCCGCAATAGAGGCGGCGGCCGGGGGTGGAAATGCGCGCGAGGTTGGTCAGCGCGGGGGCGTTGTCCACATACTTCATGGTGACGACGAGGGTTTTGTGGCCCTGCTTGTCGGCACCGGCGGCGTAGCCGGTGATGTAGCCCTCGTTTTTGAGGATGGAGGCGATGGCCTCCTTGTATTTGGAGTGCGGGGAGACGCACTCGGCGAGGCCGGCCTTGGACGCGTTGCGCAGGCGGGTCAGGAAGTCGCTGATCGGATCGGTCATGGGTGGATGTTTGGTTTTGGCGCCCTCGGGTCATATCCGACCCCCGGGAGCGAAAAGGTTTACCAGGAGGATTTGGTGACGCCGGGAATCTTGCCGGAGAGGGCGAGTTCGCGGAAGGTGATGCGGGAGACGCCGTATTTGCGGTTGAAGGCGCGCGGGCGGCCGGAGAGGGCGCAGCGGTTGCGGATGCGCTCGGCGGCGGAGTTGCGCGGGAGCCTCTGGAGTTTTTTCTGGGCGGCGAAGAATGCGTCGTCGGTGGCGTCGGGATTCGCGAGGACGGCCTTCAACTCGGCGCGGCGGGCCTTGTATTTATCGTTGAGGCGGATGCGCTTTTTGTTGCGTTCGATGGCGGACGTTTTCGGCATGGGCGGAAGCGGTTGAGGGTGGGTGGGTCAGGCGGCCTTGGCGGCGGCGGCGGACGCGGCGGCCGTGGGTTCGGTGCGGCGGAAGGGCATGCCGAGGAGTTTGAGGAGTTCGCGGCCTTCATCGTCGGTGCGGGCGGTGGTGACGATGGAGATGTCGAGGCCCATGGATTTTTTCACGTTTTCCACGGTGATTTCGGGGAAGATGGTGAAGTCGGTGATGCCGAGGTTGTAGTTGCCCTGGCCGTCGAGTTTGGGGGAGACGCCGCGGAAGTCGCGGATGGTGGGGAGGGCGACGGCGAGGAGGCGGTGGAAAAACTCCCACATGGCGTCGCCGCGGAGGGTGACAAACGCGCCGACGACCTGGCCCTGGCGGAGTTTGAAGTTCGAGATGGCTTTCTTGGACTTGGACAGGACGGGTTTCTGGCCGGCGATGAGGCCGAGGTCGCGGGCGATGTCGGCGATCTGGTTTTTGTCGGCGTCGGCGTCGATTCCGGTGTTGAGGGAGATTTTGGCGATTTTCGGCACCTCGTGCTTGTTCGTGTAGCCGCGGCTTTTCACGAGCGCGGGGACGACTTGCTCGGCGTAGTGCTTTTTAAGGGCGGGAGTGTGGTTGCTGCTCATTTGGATGCATGGATCGCCAGATGTTACCCCGGCGTGCTCTGAGTGGTGTGTGTGGTGTGGAATCGCTGGTTGTGGAGATGGAAAAGGTTCGAGATTAAGGAAGGCAATGGGGAGGGTGGCAAGGTTTTTTTGAGAAGATTTTTTTGCGGGGTGCGATTCAAGGCGAGGCCGGCGATTCCGGAGCCGGGGTTGCGCGGCTCCGCCGCAGCGCGGATTTCCAAGTCTGCTTATGCCGGCTTGCAACCGAGCCGGCGGGGCCGGCGGTGGCGGCGGGCGGCGGTGGGCGGCGCGACAAGTCGCGCCGTCGAAAGCGGCGACAAGTCGCCGCACTCCATAAAAGGCGGACGACCTAAGCGGCGGGCGATGACCAAGGGGGTGGCGGCAGGTTTGTTTTAGTCACCGGGCGCTTCGGTCAATCCTGTTTCCGCTCCTGCGTCGCCCGCGCCCAAATCAGAAGACCGAAAAACCCCACCACCTCCAGCAACGCCACTACCGCCGCCGCCGTGTGATAGCCAGCCATCGCCACACAAATAGCCGGCCCGAAGAAAATTATCAAAAGATACGTCCAAGCCATTGATCCCATGCCCGCAAACGAAATCTCAATTGCTCTTTATTTCAAGTCCAATGTTGCACCTATTTTGGGCGAGGCCGGGAAAAGACTGGCCAACTTCCGCGACACCCTCGCCAAAGGACAAAAGGCCGCCGCGGACTTCAATAAAACCATCTCCAACGGCGATGTCGCCCTTCGCAAATGGGCATCCGCCGCCGGCACCTTC
>JAITDF010000282.1 GCA_031282705.1 Opitutaceae bacterium
TGGAACCCGGACTGGAGCACCGACTGGTTCAGCTGGGCTGATTTGAGAAGCAAGGATACCGCCGGCGGGCGCGCCCGCCGGGACTCCTACAGCCTGTCCGACGACCGGACGGTCGGCTACGCCGCCATCGAGCGCATGTTCATGTTTGACCGCCGGCTGATCCTCATGGCCGGCCTGCGCCATGACAAAGTATATTACGAAAGCCGCTCCGTCCCGGCGTATTCCGACGGCGACTGGACCCGCAGCCTCGGCTGCAACTGGAACCCCTATGGCGACAACCGCCTGGTGGTGTTCGGAAACTACAGCACCTCCTGCAACACGGAACTCACCGTGGACAATGGAACGCACACGGTGATGCCCATGGAGACAGGCAGGGGCCTCGAAACCGGGGCGCGGGCGGCCCTGTTCCACGGCAAGCTCAACCTGACGGCCTCGGCGTTTCAAATCGAGAAGCACAACATGCCGCAGAACAACCCCGACTATTATTTCGAGGGAACCGGCACCCCGGAATACACCAGCACCGGCGTCCACCGCGTCCGCGGCGCGGACATGGAACTGCTGTGCAAACCCTTCGCGGGTTTGAGGGTGCTCGTGACCGCCGCGTATCTCGACGCGAAAGTCGTCGAATCCACCGACATCCGCTACCCGGTCGGCTCGCGCAAGATAAGGACTCCCGACAAAACCCTCTCCCTCGCGCTGTCCTACAAGTTTCCGGGCCTGCTGCGGGGTTTTTCCGCCAGCGCGCGCATGAGCTACCGCTCCGGCTACGTGGACAGCAATTATATAGCGGCAAGCTCGGTGACGCCGGGCGAAAACAACGCCGAGCAGCTCTATTATTTCGCGCCGTCGCTGACGCTTTTCGGCGGCTCCCTCAAATACGACTGGAAGCGGAAGAAAACCGCGCAAACCATCTCGCTCACCGCCAGCAACCTCCTGGACAAGCGCTATGCCGGCACGACGCGCAACCTCGGCATCGGCCGCCAGATCACGCTCGGCTACTCGGTCACGTTCAGGTGAATCGCGGATGAGGCCGTTCCCGGACGAGATTCCCTCCCCAAAAACAGCGTGCGCCGGATGAGCACATGGAGTGTTTTTCTCGCAAGGCAGGCACGGGCAAGAATGTCTGCGCTGCTTTTCCGTCTGCAAAACGCCGGCTTGTTTGCGCTGGCGTTTCCCCGTTCCGGCCCGCGACGACCGCCGGGCTGCCGCCGCTCATCCCGCCCGCCCGCGTCCTTTCCCATGAAACCACCACTCCGGCCACTCCTCCAACCGCGCCGGCTGCCGGCCGCCCTGTGCGCCCTCGCCGGCGCCGCCCTTCCGGGCGCGACGTGCAATCATTCCGTTGACGTGTGCGTGTATGGCGCGACGCCCGCCGGCATCACGGCGGCCATCGCGGCGCAAGAGGAAGGCGCAAGCGTGCTTCTGGTCGAGCCGGGACGCTGGGTCGGCGGCATGTTCGGCGCCGGCATCAAAATCACCCAGGATTGCCCGGAACCGCGCGCCATCGGCGGCCTGACCAAGGCCAGGGTGTTCAGCTTCGCCCGTAAAAAACCGCCGGAAACGCCCGCCGGGCTTCGCGCCAATTTCAAGAAGTGGCTCGCGGATGAAAGAATCCCCGTCGTTTACGAGCGCCGCGTCGTGTCGGCGGAAAAATCCGGAGGCGCGCTTGTCTCCGCCCGCTTCGAGGGTTCCCCGCCCGACGCCCTCGGCGTGCCGCCTCCCCAAACCACCCCGGACGACGCCGATGTTGTTTTCGCCAAGGTCTTCATCGACGCCAGCTACGAGGGCGACCTCATGAAACTCGCCGGCGTCAGTTACGCCATCGGACGCGAGGCCGCCTCCACTTACGGCGAGAAACCCGCCGGCGTAAACCCCGCCGCCAGCTTGGGCCGCGAGGCGGTGGCCGGACAAGCGGGCTCCTCGATGGCAACTGACAACTGGGCGCCCATCGACCCTTGTATCGTGCCCGGCGACCCGTCCAGCGGACTGCTCCCGCACGTCGAGGCCGACCACGGCAAACCGCCCGGCTCCGCCGACGATTACACCCAGGCCTACAATTTCCGCTTCTACGTCACCAGCGACCCCGCCAGGCGCGCCGATTTCGGAAAACCCGCCGATTACGATCCCGCGCAATACGAATTGGCCGGGCGTTTTGTCGAATACCTGAAGGCGACCTGCAAGGGCAGGGAACTCGGCGCGCGCCTCGAATGGATCTTCCCCGGCTGGCGAAACCGCGAGGATTACAACTACCACCGCCGGTCCCTTGTCACCATCGCCCCGCTCGGAGTCTCCCGATTTTACCAGGACGGCGACTGGGCAACCCGCTCCGCCATCTGGCAACAGCACATCGATTACCTCGCCGGACTGCGCTACTTCCTGATGACCGATCCGCGCACGCCCCCGCGATACCGCGAAAAAATCACCGCCCTCGGCCTCGACAAAACCATCTATCCCGACACGCAAGGCTGGCCCCAGCAACTCTATGTCAGGATCGCCCGCCGCATGTCGGGCCGCTACGTGGTGACGCACAAGGATGTGCTCAACCAGACCTCCCCCGAAGACGGCATCGGACTGGCGCTCTACGGCGTGGACACCTACCCGGCCCGCCGCCACGCCGCCACGCGGAACGGCCGTCCGGGCGTGGTGACCGAGGGCAACATGTTTCTCGGCGGCGCAAAGGGCACCAGTGTCCCCTATCCGATTCCCTACCGTGCCATCACGCCCGTGCGCGATGAGTGCGCGAACCTGCTCGTGCCCGTGTGCTTCAGCGCCAGCTACATCGCCTACGCCTCGGCGCGCATGGAGCCGGTGTTCAGCGTGCTTGGCGAATCGGCGGGCGTGGCCGCCGCGATTTCCATCCGCGAAAAAAAGCCGGTGCAGGACATCGACGTGCCCGCGTTGCAGGCGCGCCTGCGCGAACGCGGCCAGATTCTTGAATGGCGGCACGAAAGGCCATGAGTTGAAGCGCGCCCCGGCGTCTTTGTCCCGGCAGCCGGGCAGCCAATGGCCGCCGCGTAACATCAGTCAATAATCAAACCTTCACCGCGTGGGCTGCGTCCGCCTGCGGCCTGGGCGCGAATTACGGCGGCGCGCTGAAAATGGAAGCCGCCGCATGGGACGCCTACGGCAACTATCAGGAGCAGCCCACGATGTTCGGAGTACATTTTTAACCTGTCCCTTATTGGATGGCCAAGGCGGCGCAAGCCGTGGAAACTCGACCGCCGCCGCTACAAACAGCGCAACCCTGTGGAACGCCTCTTCCGCCGGCTCAAGGGTTTCCACCGCCTGGCCACGCGCTATGACAAACTTGATGTGATGTTCTCCGCTTATCTCTTTCTGGCTCTGATCTATATCGCTCTCAATTAGTGTAAACACACCCTAGTCGTTCCGCACTCCGCTTTGGCGGAGGGCTTCGACAAAGTTCCGCACGTGCTCCGAGGTGTCGTGTTTTTTCCAGACGGCGTGCACGTGGAGCCGCAGGTCGGGGCCTTCCTCTTTCAACGGGCGCGTGACCACCCTTCCGGTTTGCAGGAGGACAAGCATTTCCGGCAGCATCGACACGCCTTCCCCGGCGGCCAGCATGGCAATGTAGGCGTTGAAACCGTCCACTTTCTTGGTCGCCTTGGGTTTGAGCCCGTGTTCGTGAAACAGGGCCAGCATGTTCCGCATGTGGCTGTCATAGCGCAACACCGACAGCAGCGGGTGGCCGGCCATCATGGCCAGCGAGACCTGCCGTGAGGCCGCCAGCGGGTGCCCCGGCGCCATGACGACACGCATGGGGGTGTCGATTACGAGGAGGTTCTCGATGTCCTTGAGGAGGTGAAGCTGGGGGCCGTAACTGAATCCCACCTGGATGGTTCCGTTTTCCAACGCCTGCGGCTGTTCAAGTTCGACGTCGAGTTCCACCAGCGATATGTCCACCTCCGGGAATCGTTCGCGGTAGCAGGCCAGCACCTCCGGCATGAAACTGTAGCCGAAATAACCGGGGTTGCCGATTCGCAGGGTGCCCCGGTTTCCCCGCGCGGCCTCCTTGGTCGCAAGTTCCGCCTGCCGCGCCTGATGCAGCAGGTGGCGCGCCTCGTAAAGGAGCACCTCGCCCGGCGGGGTGAGGCGCACCTTGGTCGTGTCGCGTTCGCACAGCCGCACACCAAGCATGTCCTCCAACTGCTTGATTTGCACGCTCAACGCCGGCGCGGAGATATACAGCCGTTCCGCCGCCCGCCGGAAATTCAGTTCTTCTGCAAGAACCACAAAGGATCGAAGATGACGCAGCTCCATTTGCATACTGTTAACCATCTCTTAATGCAATGCAAATAACAAAGTAATTCTCTTTTGTTCATTATTGGTTATTTTAGGTGCCGCTTTCGGCGGCGGACACCCCCGCCCCAACGCGCCAGTGCCCATGCCATTAATAAAACAAAACACCTCTTCAGCATTTTCCAGCCCGGTCCCGGCCCGGCTGGGGGACCAAGGCATCCCGGATGTCCCGGGCATCCCTGATATTCCGGAAGACGCTGCCGCGGGCCATTCCATGACCTGGCCTCCCGTCCCCATGCGCGTCATCACCAATCTTGCCCGCCAGTGCGGCCTCCCCGAGACCGAGGGGTGCGTCATCATGTTCACCTTGATGACCACCAGCCGCATCGTGGACAGGTGGCTGGCCACCACGATCAAGGAGCAGGGAATCCCCAGGCTGAAATTGCATGCCCTGATCACCCTGCTCGCGTCTCATCCCGAGCCGATGGGGCAGGCCGAGCTGGCCAGGTTGCTTTCCTCCGAGCCCCGGGCCGTGGCCGGCGTCCTCGGCTCCCTCGTCAGTGACGGGCTGGCGGCCTGGTGTTCCGACCCGGACAAAAACAGCATCCACCTCACCCCGAACGGCCTGACTTTCGCGCGTCATGCCGTGCTGCCCATCCTCGGCGTCCTGTATGAGGGCGCCGCGACGCTCACGTTGAAGGAGCGCTACCAACTCGCCCAAACTTGCACTCAAATCTGCACCTGCCTGCCCGCCAGTCCCTGAATCCCTTTCAATTCCTTTTGCCGGACAAAGCCGGCCCTCCCCGCCACCACCAAAAAAACTGTTTTTTAATAACCACAAGGAGGTGTCTATGCATTGGAATAAAGAGTTTTTATATTTTGGGGACGGATGGGGGGCGGGGTGCGCACACGCCCCGCCCGCGGGGGGAAATCCCAAATCCCAAAGGGTCAAATCCCAAACAAACAGCGGCGCGGGGGCGCCCGACAGCGGCATGGGCGTCACGCCCGTGGGGCGGCACGGAGCGCCGCCAATGCCGGCCGGAAGCCGGCGCACCCGGTGGCTGGCGCGCTCCCGGGCGCCGGTGCGCCCGTGTGGTTTTCTTTGGCTTTTTGCCACCATCGCCGCCGCCGCCCCTCCCGTTGCCGTCCCCTCCGCCACCGTTGCCCCCACCGGCCAGGGTTCCATTATTAACCTGTCCCTTATTGGCTCGGCGCCCGCCGTCCCCGCTGCGTCCGCCGCCGCCGCGCCTGTCGTCCCGAACGCCTCCGGCACGCTCTCGCACGGCAATTTCACCCTCGGCGCGGGCGAAGACTACGATGTGCAAGTCCCCCTCTCCGACGTGCCCGCCAACCCCGTCCAGCTCTGGGACGGCAAATCCCTCACCCTCGGCGCCGCCAACGCCGGCTTCCTCGTCCTCAGCGCCTCCAACACCCACACCGGCACCACCACGGTCAACGGCGGCACCCTCGCCATCACCGGCTGGACCGGCAACAACGCCTCCGG
>JAITDF010000444.1 GCA_031282705.1 Opitutaceae bacterium
TTTCGCTTGCAAGCGGTTTTACAAATCAAAATGAAAGCATGGTTCCGCTATGGAGCGGTTTTACAAATCAGGAGGCGAACAAGGTGCCGCCCGTGAGCGGTTTTACAAATCGAAGTGAAAACAAGGTTCCGCTTGGAAGCGGTTTTGCAAACCGTGGCGTGAGCAATGTGCCGCTCGGAAGCGGTTTTGCAAACTGGGCCGGCAACGGGGTGCCGAAGTGCTTCGGCTGGGCAAACCGGCGGGCGCGGCGGGGGCGCGGGGCGGGGCGGCGGAGCGGCGGACGTGGACGCGGACGCCTTACAGGTTCGCGATGGCCGCGGCGTAGGCGGCGCGGTCGGGCGCGTTGAAGAACGAGGTGCCGGCCACGAAGGTGTCCGTGCCGGCGGCGCGGCAGGCGGCGGCCGTCTTCAGGTCGATGCCGCCGTCCACCTCCAGCCGGAAATCGAGGGCGGCCTCGCGGCGCCAGGCGTCGAGCCGCGCGATTTTCGGGAGCACGTCGGCGCGAAACGCCTGCCCGCCGAAGCCGGGCTGCACGGTCATCGCCAGCACAAGCTCGACGTGCGGGAGGAAGGGTTTTACGGCCTCCGGCGGCGTGCCGGGGTTGAGCGCGATGCCGCGCCGGCAGCCGAGCGCCTTGATGCGCGCGAGCGCGGCCGCGTGGTCGAGCGCGGGCTCGATGTGGATGGTGATGAGGCCGGCCCCGGCCCGGGCGAAGGCCTCGATGTAGCGGTGCGGCTCGTCGAGCATGAGGTGCGTGTCGAAGAAGAGTTTCGATTTCCCGCGCAGGGCGGCGACGGTTTGCGGGCCGAAGGACAGGTTGGGCACGAAATGCCCGTCCATGATGTCGAGGTGCAGCCATTCGAGCCCGGTGGCGGCGACGATGGCGGCGCTGGACGCGAGGTTCGCGTGGTCTCCGGCAAGAATCGAGGGGGCGAGGATGGGCGCGTGCATGGTGACGACGAAGGCGTCCAATCGCGGCGGGCGCAAGCAGTTTGGCGCGCCGGCGAGTGATTGGGAAGTAGGGCGAGCGTCCCGCTTGCCTGATGCGGCGGCAGGCGGCGGCGGCGTTTGGCCGTGGGTGACGAGCGGTGGCGGCGGGCGGCGGCGGCGCGGCGGTTTTTTTTAACCACCGCCGCCAACATCCACCACCTGCGTCCGAACACGGGGACGTTTACGAAGTTCCGGATGTCCATCCGCCCGTCGGGGAAGCGCTCCACCTCCACCACGTCGAACCGCGTCGTGCGCGGGCGCGCCGCGCCGCCCAGACTCCACAGATACACCGACACCGCGCGGCGCAGCGTTTTCTTTTTGCGCGGGCCCACCGCGTCGGCCCCCTGCGCCGGCGCGCCGGCCTCGCGCGTCTTCACCTCGACAAAGACCAGCGCCCCGCCGTCGCGGCACACGAGGTCGATCTCGTCGCGCTGGTCGCGGGGGCTGCGCCAGTTGCGCGCCACGATTTTCATGCCGCGTTCGCGCCGCAGAAACTCCGCCGCCGCCCGTTCGCCTTCCGCGCCGTGTTTTTGTCTCTCCGTCTTTTCGCCGCGGGCGGCGGCGGCACCCGCTCCGGCACCGCCCGCTCCGGCACCGCCCGCTCCGGCACCGCCCGCGGCGGCGGCGCGCAATCGCGCCCATGTTTTTCGCAACCAGGTTTTCATCGCCGCGCGCCTTTCATGTTTCCGGGGGAGCGGACGGACGGCCGCCCGCCCTCATGCGCTCGCCCGCTTGCGCAGCCAGGCTTTCATGCGCGCGAGCGGCAGCGTGTTGACGACGCGCGCCTTGTCCAGCCAGCCTTTGCGCGCGGCGTTCACGCCGGCGGCCACATAGGCGAGCGCCGCCGTGTCGTGCGCGTCGGGGTTGATCGAGCAGAGCAGGCCGCGCTCCGCCGCCCGGCGCCAGTGGCGCCAGTCCATGTCGAGCCGCCAGGGGCTGGCGTTGAGTTCGATGACCACGGCGTTGGCGATCGCCGCGTCGATGATCTTCGCGGCGTCCGCGCGGTAGCCTTCGCGGCGCAGCAGCAGCCGCCCGGTCATGTGCCCGAGCATGGTCACGCGCGGGTTTTCGATGGCGCGGATGATGCGCGCGGTCATCGCGGCCTCGTCGAGCGAAAAGGCGTTGTGCACCGAGGCCACCACGTAGTCCAGCCGGGCCAGCGTCGCGTCGTCGAAGTCCAGCCGCCCGTCGCGGAGGATGTCGCACTCGGCGCCGGCGAACAGGTGCAGGGTGAATTTTTTCGAGGCGTTCAGTTTTTCGATGCGCCCGGCCTGGGCGAGCAGGCGCGCCTCGTCGAGGCCGTGCGCCTGGAAGCTCGACTTGGAATGGTCGGCGATGCCGAGGTATTCCCAGCCGAGGGCCTGCGCGGCGGCGGCCATTTCCTCAAGCGTGGCGCGCCCGTCCGACTCGGTGGTGTGGTTGTGAAACGCGCCGCGCAGGTCCGCGGCCTCGACCAGGCGCGGCAGTTTCCCCGCCTCCGCCGCCTCGATTTCGCCGAGGCCTTCGCGCAGCTCCGGCGGGATGAACGCCAGCCCGAGCGCGGCGAACAGTTTTTCCTCGGTGTCGATGCCGGCGCGTCCCGCCGGCGGTGGCGCGGGCGCGGCGGCCGCCGCGCCCGCAGTTGCGCCCGCCGACGCCGCGCCCGCGCCCGTCGCGCCCGTCGCGGCGGCCTTTGCCTTCACCGTGCCGCCGCCCGCCGCCGGCTCCAGCCCCCATTCGCTTAGGCTCAGCCCGCGCGCGAGGGCGCGCTGGCGCATCTGCACGTTGTGCTCCTTCGAGCCGGTGAAATGGTGCAGCGCAAACGCGAATTGCTCCTCGGGCACGATGCGCAAGTCCGCCTGCAACCCGCCCTCGAAGCGCACGCTCGCCTTTGTCGCGCCGCGCGCCGTGACCTCCCGCACGCCCGGTTGCGCGGCGAACCAGTCCGCCACCGGCGCGGCGTCCTCCCCGGCGCGCACCGCCGCGATGAAGTCGAGATCGCCCACCGTCTCCAGCCCGCGCCGCAGGCTGCCCGCGTGCTCCGCGCGGCGCACTTGCGGCAGCCCGCGCAGCCCCGCCAGGATCGGCTCCGCCACGCCCGCCGCGTCCCACCAGAGATGGCGCCGCCCGTAGGCTTCGCGATTCCTGATGCCGGCGAGGATTTTCTCCTGCGTTTTTTCGCCGAACCCCGGCAGGCCGGCGACGAGCCCGTCGCGGCAGGCCCGGTCGAGCGCGGCGATCGTGTCGATGCCGAGCTTTTCGTGCAGCGCCCTGATTTTTTTCGCGCCGAGCCCCGGAATCTCAAGCATGCCGGCCAGCCCGGGCGCGATGGACGCGCGCAGTTTTTCATAAAACTCCAGCCGCCCCGTCGCGTGCAGCTCGGTGATTTTTTTCGCCAGCGCCTCGCCGATGCCCTTGAGCGAGCCGAGCCGCCCTTCGGCGATGACCGCGCCGAGGTCCTCCTCCAGCGCCTCCAGCGTGCGCGCCCCGGCCTGGTAGGCGCGCGTCTTGAACGGATTCTCGCCCTTTAGTTCGAGCAGCACCGCGATATTGTTGAGCACATCGGCAATCTCGTTCCTGGTCACGCCGCCCATCCAAGCGCACCGCGCGGGAAAAAACAACCGCCGGTTTTTTCCCGCGCGCCGCGCCGCCCGCCGCCCGCCGGCCAATCGTTCTCGTTCTCGTTCTCGTTCCTCGTTCTCTCTTTTTCCTGTCTTTCTTCTTTCCTCTTTCTCTTTCTCTTTCTCTTTCTCCCTGCCCGCGCCTGACGAAAGAGGAAAGAGAAAGAGAAAGAGGAAAGAGAAAGAATGAGAGAACGAGGAACGAGAACGAGAACGAGAACGATTGGCGGCGGGCGGCGGGCGCGGGGCGGGCGCGGGCGCGGCGCGGGGCCGGCGGGGCATCACCAGACTTGCCCGCCGTGCCGCGGGCACCTTTGCTTGGCCCCCGTGACCTGCCGCACCACCCGCATCGCCATCCTCGCCCTCGCCCTCGCCGCGCAACGCCTGCACGCGGCGCCGGCGGGCCAGCCCGGGTTCAACGCCGGCAGCCTCGACACCGACCCCGCCACCGGCGAATACGTCGGCACCGGCGGCGCGCGCCTCGACTATCAGGACGCGCTCCTCACCGCCGACGAAATCCGCTACCACCCCCGCACCCGCACCGCCACGGCCCGCGGCCACGTCGAACTCACCCGCGCCGGACAGCGCGCCGTCGCCGGCGAAATCACCTGCCGCCTCGCCGACGGGACCTTCTCCGCCACCGACATCCGGCTCGGCGGCTTCCCCTTCTATGTCTCCGGCGAACACGCCGCCGGCACGCCCTCCGAAATCACCCTCACCAACGCCCGCCTCGCCTACACCGAACCCGGCCCCCTCGCCCCCGCGCTCAACGCCGGCACGCTCATCTACGGCCCAGGCCGGCGCATCCGCACCCGGGATGCAAGCCTCGGCCTCGGCCCCCTCCCGCTCCTCCCGCTCCCGCGCCTCGACCAGCCGCTGGGCGCCTCCGCCGCCACCCTCCCCGGCATCGACGCCCGGCTCGGCCAGCGCGGCAACCTCGGCTTCTTTCTCGGCCTCGGCATCGAGGCGCCCGTGCTCGACGGCGTCAAGGCCGGCGGCGCCGCCACCTTCCACACCAAGCGCGGGCTCCTCATCGGGCCGTCCGCCACCTACGACACCACCGCGCTCCCCGGCGGGCGCGCCGCCGGCTCGCTCGCCACCGGCTTCATCCACGACTACGGCGAGCGCCTCGCCGACGTGCTCGGGCGCCCCATCCAGCCCGACCGCGGCTTCATCGCATGGACGCATCGCCAGGCCATCACGGAAAAACTCTCCCTCTTCGGCGAGCTCCACTACTGGAGCGACTCCGAAGTCACGCGCGACTTCCGCCCCGGCGAATTTTACCGCCTCCAGCACCCGGACAATTTTCTTGAAGCCGACTACACCGGCAAAAACTACGTCATCTCCCTCCTCGCCCGCGCGCAGCCCAACCCCTTCCACGCCGTCCAGCAACGCCTCCCCGAACTCCGCTTCGACCTGCTGCCCGTCGCCACCGGCCTCGGCCTCTACCAGCGCCTCCAGCTCAGCGCCGCCGCGCTCACCGACGACTCCCCCGCCGCCGGCGTGCCGGCCATCGACAGCCACCGCCTCGACGGCTACTACGCGCTGGAGCGCCCCGTGGCCTTCGGCGACTGGGGCGCGTTCACGCCGCTCATCGGCGGGCGGCTCACCCACTACGCCGACGCCGGCCCCGGCGGCGGCGGCGGCGGCTACACCCGCGCCCTCGGTGAAATCGGCTTCGACGCCAGCCTGCGCGCCAACGGCGTCTTTGATTGCAAAAACGAACAATGGCGCATCGACGGCCTCCGCCACCTCCTCACCCCGCGCCTCTCCTACCGCTACATCCCGCGCGCCGACAAAGGCCGCCCCCGCATCCCCGCCATCGACGACCGCACCTTCACCACCTACCTCCAGCCGCCCGGCCTCGGCGACCAGCGCCACATCGACGACCTCCGCCCCGCCAACACCCTGCGCATCGCCCTCGACCAGACCCTGCAAACCCGCCACCCCGAATACGGCTCGCGCGACCTCGCCACGCTCAACCTCGCCGCCGACCTCCGCTTCGGCCGCGCCGCCGCCGCCGCCGACGACGACGCCGCCGGACAGGACGGCGGCAGGCAAGCCGGCGGCGGGCGCCACCTCTCCGACCTCCAGGCCGAGTTCGCGCTCATGCCCGCCGGCTGGCTGCGCTTTGATCTTTTCACCAGCCTCGACAGCGGCGCTTTCGCCCTCCGCGAATTGAACACCGGCCTGACCCTCCACGACGGCGAAGCCTGGTCGCTCACGCTCTCCAACGAATACCTGCGCGGCCAGATCGAGGAATACGTCGGCGACTTCCGCTACCGTTTCAACGAAGTCTGGCGCGGCTACCTGCGCCTGCACTACGACGCCCGCGAAACACGTTTCAACGAACGCACCATCGGCCTCATCCAGAACATCGCCAACGGCCTCTGGACCATCCGCTACGGCGTGACGCTCTACGACGGCAACACCCGCGAAAGCCATTTCGGTTTCAACATCAACATCACCCTCGCCCGCTTTTAGGGAGGGCGCCCGGCGCGGGCTTGACGCGCGCGCCGTTTTTCCTTTTTGAAACGCCCCCATGCCTTTTCCCCGCACCCGCAACCCGCGCCCGCGCCCGCAACCCGCTCCCGCTCCATGAACCCGCCCGCGCGTGAACCGCTCCTCTCCGCGCCGCCCGGCGCCGGCGCGCCCCCCGACCGCGCCCGCTGGTTCGAGGCCGAGGTTCACGCGCACGACTCGCACCTCAAGTCCTGGTTGCGCGGCGCCTTCCCCGACGCGGACGCCGAGGACATCGCCCAGGAATCCTACCTGCGCACCTGGCTCGCGCACCTCTCGGCCCCCGTGCGCTCGGCGAAGGCGTTTTTGTTCACCGTGGCGCGCAACCTCGCGCTCAACTCATGCCGCCGCCTGCGAAATTCCCCGATAATCGCAGTGCCGGATCTGGCCGCGCTGGGTGTCTTGGATAATGGCAGGGACGCCGCCGAAGCCGCCGCCGCCGGCGACGAATTCGCGTTGCTGGAGGAGGCCGTCGCCGCGCTCCCGCCGCGTTGCCGTGAAATCATCATCCTCTGCAAAATCCAGCGCGTGCCGCAGCGCGAGATCGCCGCGCGCCTCGGCATCGCCGAAGTCACCGTGCAGGAGCAGGTCTGGCGCGGCCTCCGGCGCATGGAGGCGTTTTTCATCAAGCGCGGCGCGCTCCAGCCGTGGCGAAACAACCGCGGCGACAACCGGCAAAACAAATGAGCGCCCGTCCTGACAACAACAACCCCGCCGGAAACCCCGCCGACGCCGCCAACGCCGCCGACGCCAACGCCGACCCCGCCGCCGACTCCGCCATCGCCGACGACGCCGCCCGCTGGGTCGTGCGGCGCGACGCCGGCTTGTCCGCCGCGGAGGAGGCGGAACTCGCGCGCTGGCTCGCCGCCGACGCGCGCCACCGCGCCGCGTTCGACTACCACGCGCGCGCCTGGTCGGCGTTCGACGGCCCGGCGCGCGCCGACGCGCAAGGCGCACTGGTGCGCGGCATCGCCGCGCGCGTGAGCCGCCGCCGCCGCCGCCGCGCGCGCATCGCGGCCGCCGCGGCCGCGGCGGCGTGCGCGATCGCGGCGTTTGCGTTTCTCCCTTTGCAAACAAAACCCGACGCGGCGGACGGCGCGCGGGCCGCGGCGCGCGCCCGCTCGAGCGTGGCCGTGACGCAGCCGGAGCGCCGCGTGCTCGACGACGGCTCGCTCGTGGAACTGCGCCCCGGCGCCGCCATCGAAGCGCGTTACGACGACGCCACCCGCCGCATCGTGCTGGCCGGCGGCGAGGCGCATTTCCAAGTCGCGAAAAACCCGGCGCGCCCGTTCGTGGTCGAGGCCGGCGGCATGGAGGCGCGCGCCATCGGCACCGCGTTCACCGTGCAACTCAGCGCGGAGCAGGTGGAAATCCTGGTGACCGAAGGCCGCGTCGCGGTGGAAAAAACGCCGCCCGCCGGCGCCGCCGCGCCAGCAGGTTCCGCCGATGCCCCGACGCCGACCGGTTTCGCCGGCGACATTCACGCCGCCCCCGGGCCCGCCGCCGCCCAAGGTGGAAGCGGCATCACGCCGCTTTTCCAAAACACCACGCCGCAACCCCAAAACGGCGGGACGCCGCTCCCGCCTTCCGCCCCCGCCAGCGCCCCTCCCGCTCACGCCAGCGGTGCCCCCGCCCCCGCCCTGCTCGCCCTGCTCGGCGCGCGCGAACACCTCATCGTGAAAATCGCGCCCGTCGCCCGCGCCGGCGCCTCCGCCGGCGCATCCGCCGGTGTCTCCGCCGGTGTCTCCGCCGACGCCGGCGCACCGCCACCGCCGCCGACGGTCGCCACGCTCACGCCCGCCGAAATCAACGCCCGCCTCGCGTGGCGCATCCCCCTCATTGAATTTTCCGCCACCCCGCTGGCCGAGGCCATCGCGCTCATCAACCGCTCCCCATGCCTGCCCGACGGCAGCGCGAGCGCGCGCCTCGTGCTGGCGCCGGAATTGTCGGCGCTGGCGGCGGAGCCGGTGAGCGGCATTTTCCACGCCGACAACATCGAGGCGTTCGTGCAGTTGCTCGGCCTGAACCTGGACATCAAGGCCGAACGCGCCGGCGACGAAATCATCCTGCGCAAGCCGCGGCGTTGACCGCCGCCGCCGCCACTGGCGGCGTTTCAGGTCCCGCAGGGACAGGTGAAAAACAAGCACCCCGCCGCCGTCGCCATCGCCACGGCCGCCGACGCCGCCGCCGGCCCGCGCCTTCCGCGGTTTTTCCTTCCACCGCCCCTTTCTCCCCGGCTAACCTCCACGCCATGCCCACTCCCGCAATCTGGATCCAAAACGCCCGCATCATCGACCCCGCCTCCGGGCGCGACGCCACCGGCGACCTCTACGCCAACGACGCCGGCAAAATCGTCCCGTCCCTCTCCGCCGGCGCAAAAAAGCGCGCGCGCAAGATCGACGCCTCCGGCCTCGTCGCCTGCCCCGGCCTCGTGGACATCCACGTCCACTTCCGCGAGCCCGGCCAGACCCACAAGGAAACCATCGCCACCGGCTCGCGCGCCGCCGCCGCGGGCGGTTTCACCACGGTGGTCTGCATGCCCAACACCACGCCGCCCGCCGACAACGCCGGCACCATCCAGGCCATCAAGGACGCCGCCGCGCGCGACGCCATCGTGCGCGTTTACCCCACCGGCTGCATCACCGCCGGCATGAAAGGCCAGGCGCTCGCCCCCATCGGCTCGCTCAAGCGCGCCGGCGTCGTCGCCATCACCGACGACGGCGACTGCGTCCAGTCCAACCAGCTCATGCGCTCCGCCGTCGAATACGCCAGGATGTTCGACCTGCCCGTGATGGACCACTGCCAGGACCACGCCCTCACCCAGGGCGCCGTGATGAACGAGGGCGTCATGTCCACCCGCCTCGGCCTGCGCGGCTGGCCCCACGCCGCCGAGGACATCATCGTCGCCCGCAACGTCATCCTCTCCCACTACACCGGCGCGCACATCCACCTCCAGCACATCTCCTCGCGCTACTCCGTGGACTTGATCCGCCGCGCCAAATCCCGCGGCACCCGGGTCACCGCCGAGGCCACCCCGCACCACATCGCGCTCACCGAGGACGCCCTCGCCGCCTACGACACCCATTTCAAGATGAACCCCCCGGTCCGCGCCGAGGAAGACCGGCTCGCCATCATCGAAGGCCTGCGCGACGGCGCGATAGACATCATCGCCACCGACCACGCCCCGCACACCGACTACGAAAAAGACCGCGAGTTCGACTTCGCGCCCAACGGCATCATCGGCCTCGAAACCGCGCTCCCCGTCGCGCTCGACGTGCTCGTGCGCCGCTCGAAATTCAAGCTCCCCAAGCTCATCGACCTGATGACCCGCCGTCCCGCGGAATTATTAAAGCTGGACGCCGGCGTCCTCGCCGAAGGCGCCCCCGCCGACATCTGCCTCTTCGATCCCGCCGAGAAATGGGTGTATGACGCGAAAGCCGGCCAAAGCAAATCCGCCAACTCCCCCTGGCACAATCAAACCCTCGCCGGCCGCGTGAAAACCACCATCGTCGGCGGCCGCATCGTGTTTGATAATGGCAAAATAAAATAGCCGCCCTTTTTTCCCGCCAGGCGCGGGGCGGGAGAAAGACAAGGGGGAACCTCTGAAAATTCATTTTGAACAGAAGGAAACAAAGGAAACGAAGATAACATAACCGATGTTGCGCGGCTCCGTCGTACCGCAGACTTCCAAGTCTGCTTCGAAGTTCATGCCTGATTGCGGGTTCGCGGCCAAGCGTGAGTTTTTAAGCAGGTTTGGAAACCTGCGGTACGACGGAAATGCGTAACATCAGTAACATAACTGATGTTACGCGGCAGCCAGTCTTTTGGCAGTCTTTTGGTAGAGCGGTCTCGGCGAGACCGCCCTGCCAAAACTGGCCGCCGCGTAACATCAGTAAATAACAGGGAATCTTTAAAAATTGAACAGAAGGCGGCAGGGGGAATGAATAGCAGCAGCGGGGAGGCTTGCTATTATTTATCCCAATCCGTTTTTTAGTAAACAATTTCAAGCCGACCGTCAAGCCGGGATTCTCTTTGTTTTTTATCTTCGTTTCCTTTGTTTCCTTCTGTTCAAAATGAATTTTTAGAGGTGCCTCTCCGTGAAACAGCTTTCCCGTGGAATCCCAGACAGGAGAGAAGAGGAAGGAGGAACGATAAAGATAAAGAGGAAAGAGCGGGGGAGGGTGGTGGTATTTGAAGGGGCGGGCG
>JAITDF010000445.1 GCA_031282705.1 Opitutaceae bacterium
AGGGTGCCGGGGCCGGTTTTGTTGAACAGGCCGGAGCCGCTCAGCGCCAGCGTGCGGCCGGGCGCGGCGACGTCGAGCACGACCGCGCCGTCGGCGGTGATGTCGCCGCGCACGCTGTCGGTCGTGCCGGCGAGCGTGCCGCCGCGCACGATGGTGCCGCCGGTGTAGTCGTTGGCGCCGGTGAGCGTGGTGAAGCCGGCGCCGGTGTGCTCGACCGAGAGCGTGCCGGCGAGGCGGTTGGCGAAAACGTAGTTTGCGTCGCCGTGCGCGAACACGACCCGCGCGCCGCCGGTGCCGGGGCCGCCATCGATGACGGCGGCGCCCATGGCGCCGGTGCCGGTGATGACGCCGCCGCGCGAGCCGGTGATTTCGAGCCGGCCGCTCGCTGCGCCGAGGCGCGCAAGCACGACCGTGCCGCTGGCGACCTGCACGGCGCCGCCGTCGCGCAGCGTGAGCACGCCCGCGCCGTTCTCGCCGATGGTAAACCCGGCGCCGGAGCGCAGCATCGCCGAGTCGGCCACCGTCACCGCGCCCGACCCGGTCACGGCGGTCATGCCGAGGAACACTCCCGCGTTGGCGGTCATCGTGGCCGAGTCGCGCAGAATCAGCACGCCGGTGCCCTGCATGCCGATGCGGGCAAAGCCGGCGGCCGTGATGCGCGCGGCATCCGCCGCCTCCATCCAGCCCCTGCCGGTGGTGGCGCTGTTGCCGCCAATGGTGAAATTATTGCCCGCCGCGGCGCCGGCCAGCAGGGACGAATTGTCGTTCATGAACAGGGTGCCGCTGCCGCGCAGGCCGATATGGACCGTGTTGCGCCCGATCCAGACCGACGAGTCATTCATTGTCATGACCGCCGAGGCGGTGGCGTTCTGGGCCAGGCCGGTGTCGCCGCCCGTGATGTTGATGGTGCTGCTGCCGAAGAGGTCCACAACAGCCCTCCCATTGTTGCCAAAGTTTATATTGTCACTGGACGAAGTCCACGTCGAGTCGCGCATCACGATGAACGCCGTGCCGGTGGACTGGGTGGCGATGAAAGTGTTTGCGGCGGTCGTGGCCAGGCTGGCGTTGTTCAGCTCAAGGCGTCCGGCGGCGCCGGCCGCGGTGGCGATTTGGATGTTTGCCGCCGTGGCGGAGACGGAGTCAAGGACGGGGCCGTTGACGGAGTTGATGATCACCATGTCGGTGGCCAGGGGCACGCTGCCGCCGCTCCAGTTGGAGCCGGTGAACCAGTTGCGCGCGGCGGCGGCGGTGCCGGTGCCCGTCCAGGTGTAGGTGGCGGCGCGGGCGGGCGCGCCGGCGAGCAGCATGAGGGCGGCGATCCCCGCGCCGAGCAGGGCCGCCGGGGAACAATAATGGCGCGCTTTCGCGCGAGGAGCATGTGCTTTCATGGTAATGGAGGTTGTTTTGGGTTTGGTGATGCCGGTTGGGATTCGGATTCGGATGATTTGGATTTGGATTCGGATTTGGATTCGGTTGGGAAAGGTTTTTTCAGTGTCCCGGTTCTTGTATAATCTAGAACTTCAGACGCCATCTGATGAGGATTTCGCGTTCGTTGCCGGGGTTGCCGTTGTGTCCGTAGTAGGTTGCGTTGAGCGCATTGTTGAGGTTGATGCCGACGATGTGGGTGTATTTGCCGGTCTTGAACTGATACTCGGCGAAAACGTCGAAGAGCGTCACCGCGGGGCGTATTTCCTCGATCCGGTCGGCCGGGCCGTAATTGAGACGGAGGTTGCCGCCGATGGTGTCCGTGCCCGTGACTTGCGAGCCGGCGGTGCCATAGTAAGCGAAGAACTCCTCGGTGTAGCGCATGGCCGCGCCGAGGAGGACGCCCTTGAGCAGGCCGTCGGTGAAGCGGTAGCGCGTGGTGGCGGCGAGGGTGGTGTCGGGCATGTAGCGCAGGGGCATGCCCTCGCGCGCGCGGTCGTCGGGATAATTTTTTACGTAGGGGTGGAGCCTGGTGTAGGCGACCGAGACGGTGGTGTGCCTGGAAATGGTGCCGAACAGCTCGAGCTCGATGCCGTCCACGCGCTCCACGGCGGAGTTGATGTATTGCGGGATTCCGGCTTCGAGGCCGCCGTCAATGGAATAATACGGGTTTGACTGGGGCGCCTTCCGGTCGATGCGGTAGATGGAGGCCGCCCAGTAGAGCCCGCGCCACCCGTCGGTGGCGGAGGCGGGCATGATCTCGCCCCGAAAGCCGGCCTCGATGCCCTTGGAGGTGAGGGGCTCCTGCAATTCGCCGGTGCCCCGGTCCAGGGTGCTGCTCGGGGTGAATGAGGTGCTGCGGTTGGCAAAGAAGATGAACCTGCCCGGGATGATGTGCGCGACACCGCCAAGGGTGTGGTTGAAGACGCTGCGTCGCAGGCCGCCCGACTGCGACGGGTTCAATTTGTTCTCGAAGTCGGCCCGGAAATTGTCGTTGCGCAGCGAGGCGTAGAGCAGCACGCGCCCGCGCAGCAGCGCCGCGCGTTCGCTCAGAAGGAAGCCGAGGTCCTTGGTGATGGTCTCGTCGTCGCGGACTTTTTTGGTGAGGAGCGAATGATCGAAGGAGGACCAGTCGGGGCGCTCCACGCTGAGGTTGCGGACGGAGTCCGGCAGGGCCTCGTAAACCTCGTCGGGCATTTCCCAGTCGGGCTGGGGGCCGGACTCATGGCGCCCGTCCATGGTGAGCAGGAGCTTGTGCGCGACGGGGCCGGTGTTGAACACGGCGAGCAGGTCCGCCTGCCCGGAAAAACTGGCCGTTTCGTGGTCCTCGTGCAGCGGCCTGCGCCCGTGCAGCGTCGCGTCCGACATCCGGTAGCTCGGGATGTATAATCCATAGCTCCAGCTGTCATACGTCCCGAAGTAAACCTGCCCGTTCACGCGCAGGCTGAGGACGCGGTTGAAGCGATGCTCGAAGCGCGAGTCGAAGGTCGTGATTTTCCGGCGCGTCTTGTCGTCCGGGCCGCGGGCGTTGAATTTGGCAAGCCGGGTGATCCGCCCGCCCGTCACGGTGCCGGCGACGGGCTGGCCGGTGACGGGCGAGACAAACGTCCCGTTCGTCCACGCAGGGATGAGGCCGGGGGTGCCGCGGTTGAGGCTCTGGAGCTTGTATTCGACATCGAACATCAGGGAGGTGTTCGGGCCGAGCACCTTGGTGAAGGACGTGCTGAGGGTGTGGGTGCGCTGGTAAAACCAGTCCTGGTAGCCGCCCCGGTCGTTGTAGCCGGCGTCCGCGCGGAAATAGAGATCCTTGTCCAGCGGGCCGGTGTAGCTCCCCTCGAAATTGTTGTAGCCGTATCCGCCGAAGGAGACGTAGAACTCGGCGGCGGGCCGGCGGCGGGCGCGCTTGGTGATGTAGTTGACCAGGCCGCCCGGCGAGGAGCGCCCGAAGGTGGCCGCCGCGGGTCCTTTCACGTATTCGATGCGCTCGACGTTGACGGTGGCGTTGTAGCCCCAGCGCGAGAAGCCGTTGCGGTAGTAGTTGGAACCGAAGCCGCGCAGGGAGACGGCGGCGGCGCCGGACTGCCATTCGGAGACCATGTTTCCGCCCGCCACAAACGAAGCCTGCTGGTGCTCCTGCGTGAGCGCGAACGACTGCATGAACTCGGGCGTGAGCACGGAGACGGTGATGGGCGACTCCACCAGCCGCGTGCTGGTGCGCATCGCGCCGAGCGTCTCGGTGGCCGGACGGGAGCCGCCGGAGGTGTCGCGCACGCTGAATTCCTTCAGCACGACCACCTCCTCGTTTTCCTCGCTTTTCGCGTCCGCCGCGGGCTGCCGGTTCGCCGCCTGCTGCCCGCGCGCGCCCGCGCCTGCCAGCATCCCCGCGAGCACGGAGAGCATCATCAAGCATCTGAAAAGTCGGGGTGAAGGATATGTTTTCATGGGATATGAAATGGTGGGATCGGAGAAAAGGAATGGTTGTGAAAGGCCGCGGAGGACTGGAGCAGGAAATGAGAATGCCGCCAGCTTGCGCCACCCCTTGGATGAAGTTAAACATTCCGTTACGCACATCGTTGCGTCATTCATTCTGGGTTTGCGCGCCGGGATCACGCGTGGCGCATGGCTT
>JAITDF010000460.1 GCA_031282705.1 Opitutaceae bacterium
CCCGACACCGGGGACGGCGGCGGGCTGTCCGCGCCGGCGGGCGTGGTCGCGACCTCGGGAAGCGCCAATTACAAGCTCTACGTTTCCGACAGCGCGCGGCACATCATCCAGGTCATCGCCGCGGGCACGGCCGCCACGTTCGCGGGCAGCCCCGGCGCGCCCGGTCTGGCGGACGGCGCCGGCGACGCCGCGCGCTTCAACCGCCCGCGCGGACTCTCGATCAACCGCGCCGGCGCGCTCATCGTGGCCGACGCCGGCAACGACCGCCTGCGCTCCATCACCGCCGGCGGCGTGGTCGCCACCACGGGCACGACCGGCGCGGACGCGGACCTCGCTGCGGCGGCGGGCCTCGCCTCGGTCGATGGCGCCGGCGGCGAAACCTACATCGCCGACACCGGCAATCATTTGATCAAGAAAATCACCGCCTCGGGCGAGGTGCGCATCGTGGCCGGCTCCGCCATGCCGGGCACGGCCAACGGCCCCTTGCTTGAGGCGCAATTCAACTCGCCCGCCGGTGTCGCGGTGGACGCGACCGGCGGCTACCTCTACGTGGCCGACACCGGCAACCACGCCATCCGGCTCATCGACCTGGACGGCGGCGAGGTGAGCACCTTTGCCGGGCAGCCGGGAATCGCCGGCGAAGCCGACGGCGGCGCCGGCGACGCCACTTTCCGCTCCCCCGGCGACCTCGCCGTGGATGGCGACGGCGAAGTCTATGTGGCCGACACCGGCAACTCGCGCATCCGGCTCATCACCGCGGACGGCGCGCGCACCGTGAGCACGCTCGCCGGCGGCGCGCCCGGTTTTGTGGACGGCGCCGGCACGGCGGCGCGCTTCAACTCGCCTTCCGCGCTGGCGTTCGCCGACGACGGAAGCCTCTACGTGGCCGACACCGGCAACCATGCCATCCGCCGCATCGCCCCCGACGACGCCGCCACCGTCACCACCCTCGCGCTCCAGTCCCCCGCGTCCCCCGCATCGCCCGGCCAGACTCCCGGCGACAGCGGCAAAGGCGGCGGCGGCGGCGCGCCCATGCCCTGGCTCGCCGCCGCGCTGGCCGTGCTTTTCATCGCCAGAAGGATGGCGCGGACGACAGCTCCGTGACACCCATCATCGCTCAAACCCATGACAATGGAGGGACGGCGCGGAAACCGTCCCGCCATTGCGCCCTCCATTTTCCCATGAAGCACGCCGCCCCGCTGCGCTGCCTCCTCCTGCCGGCCCTGTTTGCATCCGTCGCCCAAGCCGCCGCCCTCGCGCCCGCCGACGTCCTCGGAGCCATGCACCGCGTCGCCGACTGGCAGCTCGCCCACCTGCCCCCCGCCGCCTCGCGCCACACCGGCGACCCCGCCGCCATGCCCCGCGTCGCCAGGGTGCATCCCACACCCATCGACTGGACCTTCGCCGCCTACTACGCCGGCCATCTCGCCCTCGCGGGCGTCTCCCCGCGCTCCGCCGAATATCTCGCCGTCTTCGCCAGACTCGGCCGCGAGGAAAACTGGCGGCTTCCCTTTCGCGGCACCCGCTACAACGCCGACGACCACGCCATCGGCCAGTGCTACCTCGAATACGCCCTCCGCACCCGCGACCCCGCGCCCGTCGGCCCCGTGCGCGAGTTCTTCGACTTCCTCCTCGAAAACCCTCCGAAAAACCCCGACTCCCTTGCATTCGACGATTACGGCAAAAGTTATCAGGTCCTCGAAAAATGGTCTTGGTGCGACGCGCTTTTCATGGCCCCGCCGACCCTCGCCCGCCTCTACGAATACACCGGCGACCTCCGCTACCTCGACTACATGAACAACCGCTGGTGGCACACCGCGGCATACCTCTACGACAGGGACGAGCACCTCTACCACCGCGACTCCCGCTACTTTGAAAAACGCGAGGCCAACGGCCAAAAAGTCTTCTGGGGCCGCGGCAACGGCTGGGTGCTTGGCGGCCTCGCCCGCGTCCTCCAGTCCATGCCCGCCGCCTACCCCGACCGCCCGCGCTACGAGCAGCTTTTCCGCGACATGTGCGAAAAATTCCTCGCCCTTCAGGGCGCCGACGGCCTCTGGCGCGCCAGCCTCCTCGACCCCGACGGCTATCCCGCGCCCGAGACCAGCTCCACCGGCTTCGCCGCCTACGCCTTCGCCTGGGGCGTGAATGCCGGCCTCCTCGACCGCGCCGCCTGCTGGCCCGCCACCCTCAAGGCCTGGCGCGGCCTGCTCGCCCACGTTGACGCCGGCGGCAAACTCGGCTCCTGCCAGCCCATCGGCGCCGACCCGCGCAAAATCACCGAGGACGACACCGATGTTTACGGCCCCGGCGCGTTTCTCCTCGCCGGCGCCGAAATCTACAAGGCGCTCCTGCTTGGGCAAAATCCCCACGGCGTCCTCGCCGTGCAAAATCCCACCGACGGGCACCGCCGCTGGTTCACCGTCGAGGTGCCCGCCGCCCGGCTCCGCGAGCTCACCGGCGCCGCCGACCCCGCCGGCATCCTCGTTTTCGACGCCCTCACTCCGCTCCTCCGCGACACCCAAATCAAGCAAACCGGCGCCGGCCCCGCGCTTCTCTTCCAAGCCACCATTCCGCCCAACGACACCCGCCGCTTCATTCTTGTCCGCAAACCCTCCGGCTTTCAGGGGCCGCAATCCGCCGCCCGGACCATTCCCATTTCCATCCGCGAGGCGGCGAACCGGGGTTTTTGCGACCAAATCGCCGGCGACGGCAAGGGCGGCTGGACCGACCAGGGGCCGGACAACGACCTCGCGACCATGCGGCCCGGCGTGCTTGAGGCGTCGGGTGTTTGCTTCGAGATCATCGACCCCGCGCAAAACGGCGGGCGCTCGGCCCTCGTGCTCGGGCGGGCGAGCCGGCAGGTCGCCTCCGACGCGGGCGAGGCGGCGCGCGAGGGCGCCGATGCGCGCGGCGGGGCGCCGGAGGCCGCGACCGTGAAAATCGCCGCCGGCGAAAACGGCGCGCGCCCGGCCTGGCGGTTTCTCTACCTGCTGCACGCCGCCGCCAATCCGCCCAAGGCGCCCGGCGCGGTGCTCGGCGTGCTCACGGCGCGCTACGCCGACGGCTCCGAGACACGGCGCGAATTGAAAAACAAAACCGACATCGGCGACTGGCGCGACCCGGCCGCCGGTGAAAATCTCGGCATCGCCTGGGAATCGGAAAACGCCACCGCGTCCATCGGGCTTTACGTCTCGCGTTTTGCCATCGAGGAAAAACCGCTCGCCTCCGTCACGTTCCGGCAGGCCGGCGCCGCGGCATGGATGATCGTCGCGCTCTCGGCCTCGACGGAGCCGGTCAACGTCGGCGTGGTCGCGAAGGATTTTGTCATCGAGCCCGGCCCCGACTGGGCGCCCTATGCCCACTCGCTCGACATCGAACCCGGCGGCGTGTTCGATTTTTCATCGCAGCTCGACGCGCCCGCCGGAAAGCACGGCGCCATCCGCGCGACGCCCGGCGGGCATTTCGAGTTTGAGAACCGCCCCGGCGCGCGCGCGCGTTTCTGGGGCGTGAACCTCTGCTTCTCCGCGCAATTTTTGGACAAAAAGGACGCCGGCCTGCTGGCGGAGCATCTCGCGCGCTCCGGCTACAACACCGTCCGCTTCCACCATTTCGACCGCGACCTCGCGCGCAAGGGCGGCCCGTCGTGGGAGCTCGACGCGGCGCGGCTCGACCGGCTCGACTACCTCTTCGCCGCCCTGAAAAAACGCGGCATTTACATCAACATCGACCTCTACGCCAGCCGCGGCTTCAGCGCGGAGGAATGCGCGTCGTGGGGCTTCGCGGGGTGGGCGGGGCGCAGCCGCGACCTGTTCAAGGCCATCGTGCCGGTCAACGCCGGCGCGTTCGATTCGTGGGCGCGTTTCGCAAAAAACCTCCTCGCGCACAAAAACCCCCACACCGGCCTCTCGTGGGCCGAAGACCCCGCGCTCATCGGCATCTGCCCGGTCAACGAAAACCCGCTCTTCAACCGCATCGAGCGCACGCCCGAAATCTTCAACGCCTACAAGGAGCTTTTCAAAAAAGCGCAACTCCCCGGCGAACCCGATACGCGCAATCCCGCCTTCAACCAGTTCATCCACGAACTCAACCGCCGCTGCGACGCGCGCATGGCCGCGTTCCTCAAAAACGAACTCCGCGTCCGCGCCCTCGTCACCGGCGCAAACTACACCATCGCGCAGGGGCTCGCCGCCGTCCGCGCCGAATACGATTACGTCGATTGCCACAGCTACTGGGACCATCCGAAATTCCCCGTGAAGTCGTGGACGTTTCCCATCGCGTTCGGCCAGGGCAGCGCCGTCAAGGCCCGCGCCAAGATGCCCAACCGCATCATG
Source organism: Opitutaceae bacterium (assembly GCA_031282705.1). Classification (GTDB taxonomy): domain Bacteria; phylum Verrucomicrobiota; class Verrucomicrobiia; order Opitutales; family Opitutaceae; genus Termitidicoccus. The sequence goes on from JAITDF010000460.1 coordinate 4,332, forward strand.
CCCGCCCGTGTTTTTGGCCGCCCCTTTGTCAGCACCGAGTTCAATTTCTGCCGCCCCAACCGGCACCGCCACGAAGGCTCCGTGCTCATGCCCGCCTACGCGAGTTTGCAGGACTGGGACGCGCTTTATAATTTCCAATACGCCATGAGCGACAAAATGGCCATCCACGGCGGCGTGGAAAATTATTTCGCCATCGCCGCCGATCCCATCGGGCTCATCGGCGACCGCGTGGGCTCGCTCGTGTTTCAACGCTTCGACATCGCGCCCGCGAAAAACGCCATCGTTTACGCCGTGAATCCCGAAGAGGCGTTTGAAAGTCTCGGGCGGCTTTTTCCCGGCGAATTTTCGCCCCTCGGGCTCGTCGCGCGCATCGGCTCGCTGCCCGGACGGCCGGCGGAGGTGCTGGCAAAAAGCGCCGCCGCCCCGCTGCGTTCGCAAGCCATCGCCGCCGCCGTCACCGGCGGGACGAAAGAGGCGCCGCCGCCCCGCGCCTACCTCATGGGCGACGGCCTCGCCGCGCAACTCGGGCGCGACGGCGTGATTCCGCGCGATGCCATCGACGCCTCGCGCACCCGCTACGCGAGCGACACCGGCCAGATCGAGTTGAACGCGGACACCGGCGCCGTGAAAGCCGTCTCGCCGCGCGCCGAGCTTTTTTCGCTCGCGCCCGGCGCGGCGCTTGACGGCGGATGCGTTTCCGTTGCCGGCGTCACCGCCCGCTGCGCCATCGCGGTCGTCGCGCTTCCCGCCTCCCCGCGGGAAGCCCGCGACGCGCCGCCGCTCGCCGCCGCGCGCCGCATCCTCGTCACGCATCTCACCGACGCGCTCCCGCAAGGCGCGACCTTCGCGCACACCGACTGCAAACTCCTCAAGACCTGGGGCAAAGGCCCGCATCTCGTGCGGCGCGGCGCGGCCGTGCTCACGCTCCGGCTGGCCGCCGGCGGCTGGAAGGCGTGGGCCGTTGACGCCGCCGGCAGGCGCATGCGCGAGGTCCCGCTCGCGCCCGGCGCCGGCGGGGCGTTCACGCTTGAAGTTTCCACCATCACGCGCGAAGGCGCGCAACTCGCCTACGAACTCGCGCGCTGACTTTCCCGTTCCCATTCTGTTTGCCCGCATTTTCTCAACATTTCCCATCCTCCCATCCTCCCGCCTCCCGCATGGAAACCACCGCCGCCAAGCCCCTCATCCCGCCCGGGGACCGCATCCCGCTCCGGCAGAAAATCGCCTTCGCGCTCGGCGTGAACATGGACATTTTTGCCATGTCGCTCACGCTCAACGCGCTTTGGCTGCCGGTGTTCAACATCGGCCTCGGCATCCCGCCGCTGGTGCTCAGCGTGATCCTCGTGGTGCTGCGCATCTGGGATGCGTTCACCGACCCCGTCATGGGAAACATTTCCGACAACGCGCGCACGCGCTGGGGCCGCCGCCGCCCGTTCATTTTTCTTGGGGCGCTGCTCGTCGTCCTGGTTTACCCGCTCTTCTGGCACCTGCCCGCGGGCTGGAGCGACACGTCCAAGGTGCTCGCGCTCACCGGCATCGGCCTGGCGTTTTTCACGGCCCATACGATATGGGCGATGTCGTATTACGGACTGCAACTCGAACTCACGCCCAACTACGACGAGCGCACGCGCCTTGCCGCGTGGGGTTCCATTTTTGCGAAGCTCGGCTACATGCTCATGGGCTGGGTGTTCGCCTTTGTGATGCTCGCCGGGATGCTCGCCTCGGGCGACCCGCGGGCGCTCGACGGCGCCGGCGGCCTCTGGCGCGGCGTGCTGGAGTTTGCCCGCCCGGCCCTCGCGTGGCTCTCCGCCCCGCAGGCGGGCGAGAGCCCCATCGCCGTCGGCATGCGCTCGGTGTGCTGGCTCATCTGCCTGGGCATGCTGGTGTTCGGGCTCTGCCCCGCGCTTTTTGTCCGCGAGCGTTATTACCAGGGCCGGGCGCGCCGCCAGCCGAAGACCGCGTTTCTGGAGAGCCTGCGCGAGTCGTTCCATTGCAAGCCGCTCTGGCCGCTCATCGGCATGACCTTCTTCCTGCTCATCGGCGCGGCGTTCATCGACGGGCTCTACCAATACGTCAATTTCTACTACGTCTGCGAGGGCGACCTCCTGCTCGGCGGCAAAATCATCGGCATCAAGGGCACGCTGAAAATGGTCATCGGCCTCGCCTCGATTCCCGTGCTCACGAAGCTCAGCGAGCGGTTCGACAAGCGCATCATCGCCGTCTCGGTGCTCTCGCTGCTCGTCCTCGGGCACCTCGCCAATTGTTTCCTCCTCGTGCCGGGGCGTCCGTATTTGCAGCTTTTCACCGCGTTTTCGGAGGCCGTCGCCATCCCCGCCATCTGGATGTTCATGCCCGCGATGAAGGCCGATGTCGCCGACTGGGACGAGCATCACACGGGCCGCCGCCGCGAGGGCTCGATCAACTCCTTCTACTCCTGGTTCGTGAAGGCCGCGCACACCGTCTCGGTCCTCTTCAACGGCGCGGCGCTGCAATGGTCGGGCTTCAACGCAAAACTCCCCGCCCAGGACGGCGCGGTCGTCCACCGCATGTTCGTGTTCTACCTCTGCCTGCCCGTCGCATTCTGGCTGCTCGCCATAACCTTCGCCTGGTTTTATCCGCTCGGGCGCAAAGCCGCCCTTGCCATCCGTTCCGAACTCGAACAACGGCGCGGGAAAATCTGAGCGCGCCTCCAGCCGCCTCCCGCCGCCTCCAGCAACGCCACGCCACCCGCTCTCCCATGAAACACAGACACAAATACGCGGCCGTCGGAACCGGCGGACGCCTCCCGATGTTCGCCGACCCCATCGCCGGCAAATACCGCGACGACGCCGAGCTTGTCGCGCTTTGCGACACCAGCGCCACGCGCCGCCTCTGGCACAAAAAACGCCTCGTCGAAAAATACGGCATCGCGCCGCCCGCCGACTACGACGCGGCGGATTTCGACCGGATGCTCGCCGCGCAACGGCCCGGCACCGTCATCGTCTGCACGCCCGATTATACGCATCACGACTACATCGTCCGCGCCCTCGACGCCGGCTGCGGCGTGATCACGGAAAAGCCGCTCGCCACGACCGCCGCCGGCCTCGCGGCCATCGACGCCGCCGCGCGCCGCAACCCCGCGCGCCGCGTGCGCGTGGCGTTCAACTACCGCTGGAGCCCCGGCGCGTCGAAAGTGCGCGAACTCCTCTCCGCGGGCCTCATCGGCCGCGTGCAGCATGTGGATTTTGAATACATGCTGAACACCAGCCACGGCGCGGACTACTTCCGCCGCTGGCACAGTCACAAGGAATGCTCGGGCGGACTGCTCGTCCACAAGTCCACGCATCACTTCGACCTCGTGAACTGGTGGCTCGACGCCATACCGGAGGAGGTCTTTGCGTGGGGCCGCCTCGCTTTCTACGGGAAAAAGAACGCCGTCGCGCGCGGCCAGGAGCCGCTCACCCGCTACGCGCGCTACACCGGCGAGCCCGCCTCGGCGGGCGACCCGTTCCGCCTCACGCTCGACGACGATGAAAACCTGCGCGGCCTCTACCTCGACGCCGAGGGCGACGGCGGCTACATCCGCGACGAAAACGTCTTCCGCGAGGGCATCAGCATCGAGGACACCATGAGCGTGCTCGTCCGCTATCGCGGTGGCGTCGTCATGAACTATTCCCTCAACGCCTTCTGTCCGAACGAAGGCTGCCGCGTCGCGTTCACGGGCGACGGCGGACGGCTCGAATACACCGCCGAGCACGCCTCGCACATCATCACCGGCGATACGGACGTGAAAATCATGGCCGGCGGAAAACATCTCATGAAGGTGCGCGTGCAACGCCTCTTTTCCGAACCGGAGGAGTTTGTGGTCCACGAAACGCCCGGCGGGCACGGCGGCGGCGACCCGCTTTTGCAGGAGCAAATGTTCGCCGCCGCGCCCGCGCCCGACCCGCTCGGCCGCTCCGCGTGCCATGAGCAGGGCGCCGCGTCGATACTCGTCGGCATCGCCGCGAACCGCTCCATGGAAACCGGCGCGCCCGTGTCCGTCGCCGGTCTCTTTCCCCTCGCTCCCGGAGCCCTCCGCCTGGGCCAGTTGAAGTGAAGACCGTGCCGCCGCGCCGGTTTTTGATATAAAAACAAAAAGCCATGCCAGCCATGCCTCCTTCGGACGCAACCCACCCCCTTCCCTCCCTCGACATCCAATGAAACCACCACCAGCCACCCTCGCCATCCTCGCATTCGCCGCCCTCGGCATGACGCGCGTCCCCTGCGCCCTCCTTCATGCGCAGGACGAAAATCCCGACGGCTCGCTCCCTCGCGATGCTGTCGCCGCCGGCGCCCGGCGGCCGTCCTCAGCCGCCCCCTTCACCGTGGAACAAAACCAGGACTGGGCGCCCTACGCCCATTCCGTCGAAATCGCCCCCGGAGGCGTGTTCGATTTTTCAACACACGTCACCGCGCATGCGCCCGCCGGGAAATACGGCCCCGTCATCATCATGCCCGACGGGCACCTCGCCTTCCGCGACAACCCCGCCCGGCGCTTCCGCTTCTGGGGCGTCAACCTCTGCTTTACCGCCAACTACCCCGAACCCGATGAGGCCGAACGCCTCGCCGAGCGCTTTGTCCGCTCCGGCTACAACACCGTCCGCTTTCACCACTTCGACAGCCTTCTTGTCCGCGAGGGCGGCAACTCATGGGAACTCGATCCGCAAAAACTTGACCGGCTCGACCGTTTCTTTGCCGCGCTGAAAAAACGCGGCATCTACATCAATATCGACCTCTTCAGCTCCCGCGGGTTTTCCCCCGCGGAAATCGCCGCCTTCGGCTTCCCCCAAAACCTCCCCTCCTCGCGAATCCGCGGCTATTTCAAAAGCTGCATCCCCATCAACGACGCCGTTTTTGAATCCTGGAAAAAATTCGCCACCAACCTCCTCACCCACAAAAACCCACACACCGGCCTCACCTGGGCCGGCGACCCCGCCCTCATCGGCATCTGCCCCGTCAACGAGGACAGCCTCTTTCGCAATGTCTTGCGCTACCCCGAGGTGCGCGCCCGCTACGAAACCGAATTCGAGGCCTCCCGCGGCGGCGTCCGCCCCGGCGGGGAAACCCCGGAGCAACGCGAGGCCGCCTTCGCCCGCTTCGTTTACGACACCCACGCCCGCTACGACGCCCGCATCTTTGCGCACCTGCGTTCGCTCGGCGTCGGCGCCGGGGCCGGCGCCCTCGTGACCGGCGCCAACTACACCCTCACCCAGGGCCTCCAGCATGTGCGAAACCACTACGATTACGTGGACACGCATGCCTATTGGGCGCACCCCGAGTTCCCGCAAAAAACCTGGAGTTTCCCCACCAAATTCCGGCAGGACAGCCCCGTCAAGGCGCCCGCCGCGACGCCGAAGTCGCCGGCCGGGCCGCCGTTCCGCGTCATGCCGGCGCGAATACCGGGAAAACCCTTCACCGTCACCGAATTAAACTACTGCCGCCCCAACCAATACCGCGCCTCCGGCGCCGTGCTCACGCCCGCCTACGCCGGCCTCCAGGATTGGGACGCGCTTTATACTTTCCACTATGCCTTGAGCCGTGAAATGGCGCTCGGCGGCGGCGTCGAGAATTGCTTTGCCCTCGCCTGCGACCCCATCGGCATCATCGGTGACCGCGTGGGCGCATTGCTCTTCCAGCGCGGCGACATCGCGCCGGCCATGCGTGAAATCCTTTGGGCCGCGCGCCCTGACGAGGCGTTCACCGAGTTGCAGAAACGATTCCCCGATGATTTTTGTCTCGTCGGGCTCGTTTCCCGTATCGGCAGCCTGCCCGGCCAGCCCGCCGCCGTCTGGTCCGCCATCGACGGGCTGGATGCCGTCGTCACCGGCGCCCACCCCGCCCCCGCGACTCCATTTCCCGCCAAAACCTACCCCGCCACGAAAACCCTCCTCGCCGACCTGCAACGCGACGGCGTCCTCCCGCCCGGCTCGGTTGACCCCGCCGGCAGGCATTTCACCAGCGACACGCGCCAGATCGAACTCCACGCCGGCGAAGGCAGCGTGAAAGTCGTCACCCCCCGCGGCGAACTCTTTTACGCGCCCAAGGGAACGTCGCCGTCCGGCGACCGCGTGACGCTCGAAAACGTCACCGCCGACGCGGCGATTTCCGTCATCGCCATCGACGACGCCCCCCTCGCCGGCACCCGCCGCATCCTGGTCACGCATCTCACCGACGCGCTGCCTGAAGGCATGCAATTTGAAAAACCCGACCGCAAACTCCTCCTTTCCTGGGGAAAGGGGCCGCACCTCGTGCGCCGCGGCGACGCCACGCTGACCCTCCGGCTTCCCGCCGGGGACTGGAAGGCTTGGGCGGTGGATGCGACGGGCGCGCGCACCAGGGAAATCCCATTGCGGGAAAAGGGCGGGCAGCTGGCCATGACCCTCGCCACCGTCACCCCTGAAGGCACGCAACTCGCCTACGAACTGGCGCGGCACACGCCCCCCGCGCGCGACAGTCGTATGTAATATAAAAACTCCCTCGCATCCGGGGCGCGCGGGAAAAAACTCCGGCAAAAGCAATCCCGGCGAATCACCGCCATGAGCATCGTCCAACCTCACAAAACCACGCACGACATTGTCATTTTTGGAGCCGGCCACACCGGCTTCGCCGCCGCGCTGGCCTGCCGCCGCGCGGGACTCGACGCGCTGCTGGTTGACCGCCGCGCCGCCCTCCTCGGGGAAAGCGGCTGGTCGTTCGCGAGCGACAACGGCTCGTCCGCCGAACCGCTCTGGAGCGAATGGCGCGCTACGCTCGCCCGCCATGACGGCTCCTCCTCCGATGCGGCGGACGGCGCCATTGCCGAGGTGCTCGCCACCGATCTCGTGTTGCGCGAAGCGATGCCGGTTTTGTATCACGCCGCGCCTTGCGGTGCGGAACTCGACGCGGACGGCCTCGTCGGCGCGGTCATCGTCGCCACAAAATCCGGCACATGCCGCCTGCGCGCGCGCCGCTGGATCGACGCCACCGACGCCGGTGAACTCGCCCTGCTGCTCGCCCGCGACTGGACGCGCCCGCTGCCGCAAACGCGCACGGTGAATCTCTTTTTCCGCCATCCGCGCCCGTGGCCGCTGCCGGCGTTCGACCTGCCCGCCCCCGCGGCCCTGCCCGCCGGCTCGAAACTCCGCTGGCAGCCCGGCAAATGGGCCGGCGAACAAATACTCTCGATTATTCTCCCCGGCGACGCCGCCCGCGCCCGTTCCGCATGGCTGCCGTCGCTGCGCTCCATCCGCGAGGCCGCCGCTGATGAGCTCAAGGGCGCCGTGCTCACCCACGGCAGTGTGATGCCGCTGAACGCATTCCCGCCGCGCGCGGAGGCCGCCGCCGCGCGCATCGCGAAATCGCTCCCGGAGAACGTCTGTTTTGCCGGCGCGGACGGTGTCACGCTCGCGCAAAAATTCGATGCCGGCTGCCGTGCCGCGCGCATCGTCGCCGCGTTTCCATGCGCGCGCGCCGGGGCGGATGCCGCGTTGCGGCCCCTGTCGCAAAGAGCCGTCGCCACGCGCGCGGCCGATGTCGGCGTCGCCGGGCTCGGCACCGGTGGCGCGATTGCCGCCATTGCCGCCGCGCGCGCGGGCGCGAAGGTGTTCGCGTTTGAGCAAATGCCCTTCCCCGGCGGTGTCGGCACGGGCGGCGGATTGCACGTTTATTATTTTGGCGTGAAAGGAGGGCTCCAGGAGGAGGTCGATGCGCGCGTGCGCGAAATCATGCCGCTTTTCGGCGATGCCGCGCAAATCGGCGGTTTCCATCCCGAGGCGAAAAAACTCGTGCTCGACGCCATGCTCGCCGGGGCCGGCGTCGAAGTCTGCCAGGACGCCTCGTTTCACTTTGCGGAAACACACGCCGGCTCTGTCACCGGCGTGCGCGTCGCCACGCCCGGCGGCCCGCTGCATGCCCGCGCCGCCGCCTGGGTTGACGCCACCGGCGACGCCGACCTCGCCGCCGCCGCGGGCGCGCATTTCCGCCTGGGCCGCGCGGGCGACGGCATGACGCACGCCTACGGCCAGTCCTCGGGGCGCGCCGCCGTGGTCGGAGACGCGGTGAAACTGCACATCATCAATTTCGACGCGGGCTACTGCGACGCCACCGACGTGGCCGACATCACGCGCGCGCGCCTCGCCAGCGTGCGCCAGTATGTGCAGGCTCGCTACGATGCCGGCTCGCGCCCCACCTACATCGCCCCCGTGCTCGGCGTGCGCCAGTCGCGCCAGATCGAGACCGACTATACGCTCACGCTCGACGACCTCATCGACCGCCGGAGCTTTCCCGACGCGGTCGGCCACACCGGCTGCCATTACGACAATCACGCGCGCGACTACGAGTTTGAGAGCGTCGAGGCCGCCTTCTGGGTCTGGGTCTGCCAGCAATGGTATGGACGCCTCGCCTGCGAGATTCCCTATGGCATGCTGCTCCCGCGCGGCTTGAAAAACGTCGTGCTCGCCTGCCGCGCCGCCGGCGTCTCCGAGGAGGCGCATCACTCCTTCCGCATGCAGCGCGACGTGCAGCGCATCGGCGAGGCCGCCGGCCTGGCCTGCGCGCTCACCGCAACGGCGGGTTTGGCCGACTGCCGCGAGGCGCCGTTTGAACAACTGAGAGCCCGCCTTGTTAAAACCGGCGCGCTCGGGCTGCCCGGGCTGCCCGAGCGCATGTCCGGCGGGCACGCTGACGCCGCGTGCCGCGGGGTCACGCCCGCCCAAATCGACTTGTGGCTCGCCAGTCTGCGCGGCGGTCCCGCCACCGGGGCGCTCTGGCATCTTTACCGCCACGAGAAACTCGCCCGTCCGCAAATCACCGCGCTGGCCGCTTCCCCCGACGACACCGTCTCATGGCGCGCCGCCGCCATCCTCGCCATGTGGGGCGACGAACGCGCCGAGCCCCGCCTGCTCCGCGCCATCCGCACGCGCGAGGACGACCGCGCCCGCGACATCACCCGCCCGCAGCAGGAGTGGTTCTACATGCCGCGCTGGTATGGCGCGCTCACCATCCTGAAACGCTGCATCACTCCCGCGAGTCTTCCGATGCTCGAAGGATTCGCCGGTGACGCGCACACTCCGCTCAACTTGCGCAACGCCGTCGCGCTCGCCTGCGAGGCGCTCGCCTCGCGCCAGTCCCCCGGCGATGGCGAACGCGCGCGCATGGCCGCCCTGCTCGCGCGCCTGCTTGCCACGCCCGCGCCGCACGCCATTCGCAGCCCGCAAGGCTCCCCGCTCGGGAAAACCGAGCCTCCCTCCGTGCCGCAGCCCACCGATTTGCAACGCGTCATCGAGGACTACACCTGGCAGCTCCATTACGCCGTCGCGCGCGCGTATCGCTCGCTCGGGCTGCCACCGCACAATCAGGCGGGGGCGTTTTTGCGTGACGACCGTGCGATCGTCCGCCGCGCCTTCGAGCGCGTTTTGAATCGCGGCTCAAATGCGCCGCGACCCGCCCCGGAACCCGCCGCCCGGCCCGTTGTTTGACACCCCGCTTTTTCGCAACCCGCAACCTCCGTTCCAACTCATGAAAAAAAACGCCATGCTCCTCGCCGCGCTCCAGCGCGTCCCCGTTCAACCGCCTCCCCGCTCAACCGGCTCCCGCCCCCGTCCGCCCCGGCGGATGTTTTCCGCCGGGCTGTTTGCGCTTGCCCTGCTGTTCGCAGCATCCCCGCTTTCCTCCCGCGCCGCGCTCATCGCGGAGGATGATTTCGACAGCTACACGCCGGGGAGGTCGCTTGTCGGCCAGACCGCCGGCGGCACGGGCTGGGCCGCCGCGTGGGGCAGGCAGAACGCAGCCTCCACCGTCACCGTCTCAAACGCCCCCGCCGACCTCATTTCATACACGCTCGACAACGGCGCGGTGCTCGGCGGCGCCGCCTCCGGCGCGGTGCTCGTCGTCTCCTCCACCGCCACCGCCAATGGCGTCGATTGCCAATACGCTCTTTTTCGCGACTTCGAGACCGCCCCCGCCGCCGGCGCGGACGTCTTTCTGAGCTTCATCTTCAAGATAAAAGACCTCTCCCAGCCGGACGGCGCCGCCGTCAGCGGCCACAACCTTGTCCAATGGTTCGCGCGCGACTCCGCCGCCGCCATCACCGACACCGCCGGATCAGTCGGCTTCGGCGGCGGCTTCGCCGCCCAGGTCAACAATGCCCGCTCCGCCGACGTCGGCGGCAGGCTCGTCTATGGCCGCACCTATTTTGCAGTCGTCAAATACACCGGCTGGGATGGCTCCTCCTACAAAAGCTGCCAGGTCTGGCTCAACCCGGAAACCACCGGTGAAAACACCGCCGCCACCGCCATCACCCGCGCCAAAACCGCCGCCGCCGGAGGCTCCTCCTCCGCCACCGGCCTCCGTCTCCGCAGCTACAACCTCACCGCGATCAACACCGGCGCCGCCACCGGCCGCTACCACGTCATCGACGCCGTCCGCGTCGGCACGACATGGGCGTCCGTCACCGGCCTGCCTGCGCCGGGCGCCGCCGGCGCGACTCCGCCCGCCGCCACCGCCGGCGCCGCCGCGACTCCGCCCGCCGCCACCGCGTCCGGGCGCACGGCCGGCGCCGCCGTTGCCGCCGCAACGCCGCCCGTGCGCGACGCGCGCGCGCAATCGCCGTTGTTCACGATGGATTTCTCATACGCCAGCCGGCACGTTTTTCGCGGCCTCAAGCAATCCAACGACTCCTTCCAGCCGTCGCTGGACATCCCCATTGCCAGGGCCGTTGCGGGCATCCGGGCCAACCTGCCGGGCGCGTCCAGCGAGGATTACGAAGTTGATCTCCATGTCGGTTATCGAACCAACATCACCAAAAAATTGCGCGCGGACGCCCTTCTCACATTATATTATTATCCCGAGGCGGAAGGGACCGAAACCCGGAAGAGCTACGAGGCGGGGGGCGGTCTCGCCTGCGATCTGTTTGGCATCACCGTGAACGCGCGCCTGTATTACGATTTCCGCAAGGATGCCTCCACCGCCCAGGGAGGTCTCTCGAAGCGCGTTCCAATAAGAATCGGCGCCTTCAAGACATCGCTGGATATTGACGCCTATATCGGCTCGGTTTCCTCGCGCAACTGGACGCCCGATGGCAACGTGTGGTCGCCCGATCGCAGTTATAAAACCAAGGAATCGTATAACTATTACGGTGGCTCCGTCAGGATTCCGTATAAACTCAGCCATCAGGCAACCGCCCATGTGGAGATAAATTACGCCGACCACGACGGCATCAGGCGGGCCGCGCCGAAATTCTGGTTCCGCTCGGGCATTGCCGTCGTTTTCTGAGGATGCGCATGAAGGCGCAAAAGCCCCCATGCCTTTCCCATCGCGCCGCCCGGTTGTGCGGATTGTGGCTGTTTTCAAGCCTCGCCGGCAATGCCGGCGTGCATGAGGCGGACGTGTGCATTTATGGCGGAACCGGCGCCGGCGTCGTCGCCGCCGTGCAAACCGTCCGCATGGGCCGCTCCGTGATCCTGCTCGAACCCGGAAAACACTTTGGCGGCATGAGCATCGAGGGACTTGGCGGCACCGATATCGACAACCACGGCAACTTCCAAAACAGCCCCGCCGTCGGCGGACTCGCGCTGGAGTTTTACCGCCGGATAAACGCCAAGTATGGGCGGGCGGCCGCGTTTGAGGAAATGCTGCTCCATCGCCGGAAACAAAAGGAGCTCTGGCGCTTCGAGCCGCATGTCGCCGAGGCGGTTTTTTCCGAATGGATAAAGGAGGCGGGAATCAAGGCGCTCCCGATGCGCCGCCTCGCCGGAAAAAACAGCGTTCGCAAGGAGGGCGCGCGCATCGTGTCGCTGCGCTGCGACAACGGCGGCGAATTCCGCGCCGCCATGTTTATAGATGCCACCTACGAGGGCGATTTGCTCGCCGCGGCGGGGGTGGATTTCGTTTTGGGCCGCGAGGGAAACGCCCGCCACGGCGAAACCAAAAACGGCGTCCAGACCTCCTCGCCACGCGGTCATCTGGACCGCGAAATCGACCCTTACCGCGAGCCGGGCCGGCCCTCCAGCGGGCTCATTCACGGCGTGCAAGACCAGCCGGTCGGGCGCGACGGCGACCCCAGCGACAGCATCCAGGCCTTTTGTTTCCGCCTCTGCCTGACGAAAAATCCCGCCAACCGCCTGCCCGTCACCAAGCCTCCCGGCTACGACCCCGCGCGCTACGAGCTCCAGCGCCGCTACCTCGCGGCGGGCGGGAAAATCCCGCCTCCCTCGGCGCGCCTGCCCAACGGCAAAACCGATCCGGGAAGCTGGCACAAACTGGCGGGCAACATGCCCGGCCTCAATGACCGTTATCCATCCGCCTCCCCGTCCGAGCGCGCCCGGCTGCTGCGTGAGAGCCGCGAATACATCCAGGGCCTCCATTGGTTTTTGGGCAACGACCCGGCCGTCCCGCGGGAGACGCGCGAGGCCTGGCGTCCGTGGGGATTGTGCAAGGACGAGTTCACCGACAACGGCGGCTGGCCGCGCGTTTTCTACGTGCGCAATGGACGGCGGATGGCGGGCGATTTTGTCCTCACCGAAAACCATGGCCGGAAGGTGAACCCGCTGCCTGTCGCGGACCCTGTCGGCCTGGTCTGGTGGCCGCACGACCTGCACGAAGCCCGGCGGCTCGTGCGCGACGGCAGGGTTTGGCTGGAGGGCATTGTTTTCGATTCCTCGGCGGATTGTGACTGGGCGCCCTTCGGCATCCCTTACCGCTGCCTGGTCCCCCGGCGTGCCGAATGCGTCAATCTGCTGACGCCGACCTGTCCCTCGTCCACCTACGTGGCTTACGGCGCTTATCGCCTGGAGTATCAATTTATGATCGCGGCACAGGCCGCGGCAACCGCGGCCGTGCTTGCCATCGAGGGCCGGACCGCCGTCCAGGATGTTGATTATCCGCGTCTGCGCAAACGGCTGCTTGCCGATGGCCAGATCCTGTCCCCGCCGCGGCCATGATTGTCCCGAAAATGTTTATGCTTCGCACGCTTCGTATCGCAAAACACAGCGCGCGCCTCCTGCCCGCCCTCCTGTCACTGGCCGGCGTCGAAGCCGGCGCCACGACCGCCCCGCGCGCCGTCGGGCGCGATATTGTGATTTATGGCGCGACCTCCGCCGGCATCGCCGCCGCCGTGCAGGCGGCGCGCATGGGCAAGTCCGCCGTCATCGTCGAGCCAGGAAACCGCATCGGAGGGCTCACCACCGGCGGGCTCGGCCAGACCGACATAGGCAACAAGCACGCAATCGGCGGCATTTCGCTTGAATTCTATAAAGCCGTCCGCGGCCACTACAACGACCCCGCCGCGTGGAAATGGCAGGACCCCGGTTCCTACAAATCCCGCGGGCAGTCAGGCACGGCCCCCGGGGAGGAGGCCATGTGGACTTTCGAGCCGTCCGTCGCGCTGAAAATTTTCGAGCACTGGGTGCGGCGCGATAATATTGAAATCATAAAAAACGAACGCCTCGACCGGAAAGACGGCGCCATTTTTGTTCCGGGCGGGAAGGGGCCGCGCCTTGCGGGATTCCGCACCGAATCCGGACGGGAGTTCCGGGGGAGAATGTTTATTGACGCCACCTATGAGGGCGACCTCATGGCGCTCGCCGGCGTGAGTCATGCCGTGGGGCGCGAGGCCAATGATTTATACAACGAGACGTTCAACGGCGTGCAGATCAAAAACGCCGTGAAAAACCAGCTCAAGCCCGGCATCGACCCGTATGTGCGGAAGGGCGACCCGTCCAGCGGCCTGCTGCCCCTCATCGACCCCTCCGGACCCGGCGTGGACGGCGCGGGCGACCGGCGCGTGCAGGCTTATTGTTTCCGCATGTGCCTGAGCGATCACCCGGACAACCGCGTCCCCTTCCACAAGCCCGCTGGTTACCGCGAGGATTGGTATGAACTGCTTTTCCGCAACTTCGAGGCGGGCGAGAAAAAACTGCCGTGCCAAAACTCCCCCATGCCGAATCGCAAGACCGACACCAACAACGACACCGGATTCTCCACCGATTTTATCGGCCAGAATCATGATTATCCCGGGGCCGATTATAAAACCAGGGAAGAAATCGTCCGCCAGCATTTGTTATATCAACAGGGTCTCATGTGGACGCTCGCCAACCATCCGCGCGTGCCTGAAGCGATTCGCGGGGAGGCTTCCAGATGGGGTGTGGCGAAGGACGAGTTTGCCGAAACCGGCGGCTGGCCCGGGCAATTGTATATTCGCGAGGCGCGGCGCATGGTGGGCGCGCTGGTCATGACGCAGCACCACTGTCAGGGGCGCGAGATTGTGGCGGACCCCGTCGGCATGGCCGCCTACACCATGGACTCGCACAACACCCGGCGCCATGTGGACGCGAACGGCCATGTGCGCAACGAGGGCGATGTCCAGGTGAAGGGTTTCCCGCCCTGGCCCGTCGGCTACCGCGCGCTCGTCCCGCGCGAGGGCGAATGCGAAAACCTCCTCGTGCCCGTGTGCATGTCGGCCTCGCACATCGCCTACGGCTCGATCCGCATGGAGCCGGTCTTTATGATTTTCGGCCAGTCCGCCGCCACCGCCGCCGCCCTGGCGATTGATGACAATGTTCCCGTGCAGAAGGTCGATTATGATAAATTGCGCCAAAGATTATTAAAGGACGGCCAGGTGCTCTCGGAATCAAATGGCGTGATCCCGGGCCGGATCGTCCTTTCATCAAACTGGCACATGCAGTCGGCGTCCAAGGCCGGTGTTTCCGCCGGGATCATTTCCGAAAAAACATTCCAGACGGGAAACTGGCACCGGGCGACGGTCCCCGGCACAGTGCTGACAACCTTGGTGGACAATGGCGTTTATCCCGACCCGCTTTACGGTGGAAACAACCGCCCGGACAGGATTCCCGACAGTCTCTGCCGTGAGCCCTATTGGTATGGGACCACGTTTGTTGTTCCTGAAAATTATAAAGACCAGAGAGTCTGGTTGAATTTCGGCGGCATAAACTATGCCGCCGAAATATGGGTGAACGCTCGGCGCGCCGGCGCAATGCGCGGCGCGTTCACGCGCGGGGTGTTTGATATCACTGATTTGGTGTCGCCGGGGACCCGGGCGACCCTTGCCGTGCTGGTGTCACCCCAGCCCAATCCAGGGGATCCGCACGAACGCACGATGATAAACGGCACCGGTCCCAACGGCGGCGTTTCCGCCCTCGACGGCCCCACATTTCTTTGCTCCATCGGATGGGACTGGATTCCTCCCATCCGCGATCGCAACACCGGCATCTGGCAAAAGGTTTTTTTATCAACAAGCGGCCCTGTCATAATCAAAGACCCGAGGGTGGCCACCCGCTTCCCGTCCGCTGGTTTTGACGTCGCGGAACTCACGCTGGAAGCAACCGTGCAAAATGTGACTGAGCGACCGCAAAGAGGGACGTTGCACGCCATCGTTGACGGGATTGCCATTCAAACTTGGACGGAACTGCCCCCGCACGCTGCCAAAACCATCCGCCTGGGGGCAAAGGAGTTTCCGCAGTTGCGCATGGTCAATCCGCGCCTCTGGTGGCCCAACGGTTATGGCCCGCAAAACCTGTATGAACTCCGCCTGTCGTTCGACATCGCCGGCTTCCCCTCCGATCGGAAGGATGTCACCTTTGGCATACGAAAAATTACCTACTCTGTTCCCGAATCCGACAACCTTACCCTTTCCGTAAACGGAGTTCGCATCATGTGCAAGGGAGGCAACTGGGGCATGGACGAGGCGATGAAGCGCATTCCGCGCGAACGGCTTGAAGCGCAGATTCGCATGCACCAGCTTGCCAATTATAATATGATTCGCAATTGGGTCGGACAAAGCACCAGTGACGCTTTCTACGAGCTTTGCGACAAATACGGAATGCTGGTCTGGGATGAGTTTTTTCAACCCAATCCCGACAACGGTCCCAATCCTGCCGACCTGGACACCTATCTCGCCAATGTCCGGGAAAAAATACTCCGGTATCGAAATCACCCTTCCATCGCGCTCTGGTGCGCCCGCAACGAGGGCCGGCCCCCGCCCGAAATCGACCTGGCCTTGCGCGCATTGATGACCGAGCTTGACCCGGCCCGTCATTATCAACCCAGTTCGACCGATGGACATGGCGTCTGGTCGCACGGTCCCTACGCATGGCGCGAGCCCCAGGCATTTTACCAGTATCGAGAAAGCGAAGCCTTCAAAACAGAGATCGGCAGTGTTTCAATGCCGACGTTGGAGTCCATTCAGGGCATGCTGCCGGAAAAGGACTGGAATATAATAAACGACAACTGGGCGGGCCACGACATGGCGCGCGGAGCGCAAGCAGGCGACATTTATCATAAGAAGATCGCCGGGCGATATGGCCGGATTGCCAACCTTGCCGACTTCGTGCGCAAAGGCCAGCTCGCCAACTACGAGGCGTTCCGCGCCATGTATGAAGGCAGGAACTCGAAACTCTTCAAGCCGTGCACGGGCACGCTCACTTGGATGAGCAATCCGGCCCAGCCAAGTTTTGTCTGGCAGCTTTATCACCACGATCTTGAGCCCAACGCCGCCCTTTTTGCCGTGAGAAATGCCTGCGAATCCGTGCATGTGCAATTGAACGAACAGACATGGGCGGTGGAGGTCGTCAACAACCGTCCCGCGCTTTTGGACGGCCTGAACGTGGTCGCCACTCTCTATAATCTCGATGGCTCCATTGCCGGCCGGCAGACTTTTCCGCTCAATGCCCCCATGTGCGCCGTGACAGGCGCGGGCGCGGTGGAATGGCCTGAAAAAATATCGGCGGTGCATTTTGTCAGGCTTGAATTGACTGACGCCGCCGGCGGTCTCCTCTCCCGCAATTTCTACTGGCGCGCCCGCCCGCGGTCGCAAAACGACCTCGCATTGCTGGAAAGTCTTCCGGTGGTGAATCTCAAGGCATCGGCGACCCGTCGGGATGCAAATGACAAATGTATTCTGGAAGTCACCTTGGGGAATCCGACGTCTCAAATCGCCTTGCTGGCGCATCTGCAACTTCGGCGACGTGATTCGGAAGAACGCGTGCTGCCTGTCTATTATAGTGACAATTACATCTCCCTTGCGCCCGGCGAAACGCGCGCCGTGGAAATCGAAGCCGATGTCGCCGCGCTGCGAGGCGAGACTCCCGTCATCTTTATCGACGGATGGAATATCGGCGTGGAATCGGACCCCGCATCCGATGTCCTTGTGACACTGAACAAAAACGCACTGGTGTCACGCTGGCCCGATGCCGGCATGCCGGTGTATTATGGCCCGGCAAGGACTTCCCACCGCCCGCACTGCGGCGGTGCCGAAGCGGGCGACTTTTCCGCCGACACGCGCCCGTTCGCGCTGGACCTTCCGCCGGTGCAGGCTGCCATTGACACGAGTTTCCCCGGTGCAGGGCCGGAAGCCATTTATCAGAAGGGTGGGGTGGGGCGCGCCGTCTATGTGTTCCCAATGGAGCGGCCACCGAAGGGCTTTTCATATAAAGTGAGGATGCATTTCGCCGAAACGGCGGGCAATGGCATGGGCGAGCGCCTGTTTAATGTGAAAATCCATGAAAAACAGGTGATAAAGGAACTTGACGTCTTTCAACAAGCGGGCGGGGCGAACAAGGCGCTTGTCAGGGAATTTGCCGGAATCCTGCCCGACGAGGACGGCAACATTGTCATCCGGCTTGAGCGTGCCTCTCCGCGTAAGGGGGAGCCATTTATTAATGCAATCGAGGTGCTGCCGGGCTGGTGAAAGCTGAGGCTCCCCTGCATGACACCGGCAGCAAAATGAAGATCGAGATACGTCCTGATTAAAAACATGAATGCCACTCCCACGCACGCCGCGCCTCCCGCGTCACAAACTGCTTCCGCGACTTTTCGCGGCCCGTTCGCCATCATGACGGTGCTGTTTTTCATGTGGGGGTTCATGACGGTGTGGAACGACATCCTCATCCCGCATTTCAAGGATGCGTTCACGCTCACGTATTTTCAGGCCATGCTGGTGCAGCTCGCGTTTTTCGGCGCGTATGCGTTCGGTTCGTCCTTGTATATAATGGCGACGCTGCTTTGGGGCGATCCCATCAACCGCATCGGCTATAAAAACGCCGTCATCATCGGCCTGCTCACGGCCGCGCTCGGCAGCGCGTTGTTTTATCCGGCGGCGGCGGCGGTTTCCTATCCGCTGTTTCTCGGCGCGCTGTTCGTGGTCGGCATAGGGTTTGCCATGCTGCAAATCGCGGCCAACCCCTATGTCACGATTCTCGGTCCCGAGCGCACCGCGTCGAGCCGCCTTAATCTCTCGCAGGCATTCAACTCCTTCGGCACCACCATCGGGCCGCTGGTTGCGGGCTGGCTGGTATTCAAGGTCTTCGCCAGCCCCGGCGCGCACGGCGCCGGCGCGGTGAAAATTCCCTACCTGTGCTGCGCGACGATTTTTATGCTAATCGCACTATTATTCAAATGCGCGCGCCTGCCCGCCTTCACCAACCGTGACAAGATCGAACGCGGGCTTGGAGTGCTGCGCCGCCCGCATGTCATGCTCGGCATCCTGGCCATATTCATGTATGTCGGCGCGGAGGTCGCGGTGGGCAGCGCGATTGTGAGTTTTCTCGGCTCGCCCGCGCTCGGCGCGCTGCCGCCCGGCGAGGCCAGCCGTTATCTGTCGATATTCTGGGGCGGCTTGATGATCGGGCGCTTCATGGCGGCGTTTTCGCTGGGCGAGATGCGCCCGGCCCTGAAGCGCGGCCTGATGCTGGCGACGCCGGTGGCCGCGTTTATTGTATTGTGGGCGACGTGGGGCGGGGAGGCGGCGCTGAATGCCGGCGTGTTATTGATTATAGTGACGGTCATATTCCTTGCCACTTCGTCCTCGCCCCAGCGCTTGCTCGCCGCGTGTGCCGCGATTAATATAATTTTGCTCGTCACCGCCATGGCCGCGGGCGACGGCATCGGCAGATGGGCCGTCCTCGGCGTCGGATTGTTCTGCTCGGCGATGTGGGGCAATATTTTCTCGCTGGCCATCGCCGGGCTCGGCGCGCTCAAGAGCCAGGCGTCGTCGTTCCTCGTGATGGCCATCGCCGGCGGTGCGCTGCTCCCGCCTTTGCAGGGTCTCGTGGCCGACCATGCCGGCATTGGTGTTTCCTTCATCGTGCCGATGGTCGCTTTCGCCTATGTCGCCTTTTACGGACTGTATGGATATCGTGCCGGTGCCCGGCATTAAGATGACCCATCAGCTTCGTCCCGTTTATAGTTTCGATCCTGTTAATCATGAATATGTCTCGCTCCTCCTCCTACGGACACTTTGACGACGCGCGCCGCGAATACGTCATCACGCGCCCCGACACGCCGCTGCCCTGGCTCAACTACCTCGGGCAGGACGAGTTTTTCGGGCTGTGCACCAACACCGCCGGCGGCTACTCGTT
>JAITDF010000526.1 GCA_031282705.1 Opitutaceae bacterium
TGCCCAATCGAGAATCGAGAATCGAGAATCGAAAATCCCCCGGACTGGTCGCCTGCGTAACATCAGCTGCGTAACATCAGCTGATGATCCGAATCCATCCGCGGCTGGAAAACCGCTCAGGCGAGGCCGGTGGGGGCGATGGATTCGCGGGCCTTGGCGCGGTAGGCGGAGGGCGGGGTGCCAAAGGCGCGCTTGAAGGACTGGCTGAAGGAGAACTCATCGCTGAAGCCGACGCTGACCGCGATGGAAAAGAGGGTGGCGTTGGTCAGCGCCAGCAATTCGCATGCCCGGCGCAGGCGCAGGAGCGTGAGATGGCGGCGCGGACTGTGCCCGTGGTCGCGCAGGCAAAGGCGGCGAAGATGCTCGCGGCTGAGGCTGGCGCGGCGGGAGAGGCTCGCGATGTCCCATGCATCGCCGAGGCGCTCGTTTACATGCACCCAAAGGCTGGCGAGGCGGAGGTCGATTTTCCGCGGGCGGGTGAGATGGTGGAGCGAGGCGTTGATGAGGTCGCACCACATGCCGGCGAGATGGGGGTCGTTGCCGTGGCCGGCCTCCTCAATGAGGCCCCGGTTGGTGGCGTGGACCGAGTAGGCTGCGGCGGAAGCGACAACGGGCGCGGGGGAGCGGAAAACATCGGGAAAGTGCGAGGCGTCGTCGAATTTCACCCACGCGTAATGCCAGTCCGCGCCGGGGGCGACGCGGTAGCCGTGCGGGGCGCCGCGCGGGAGAATGTAGGCGGTATCCTGCCCGATTTCCTGCCAGCGGTCCTCGTGGACGACGCGACCGCGCCCGGCGATGGTGACGAGGATGAGGGAGAAGGCGGGCGCGGGGCGGCAGAAACACCATTCGCCGCCGGCGTGGGTGATGCCAACTTCAAGGATGCCGAGTTTCGCCAGCGGCGGACACGCCTCGCGGAAAACCACCGCACGGCTGATCAAATCGCGAAAGCCTTCGATTTCTTCAATGTGCATGGCGTGGTTTGTGCCACGGCGGGGCGCGGAGCGGAAGCGGAAAACGTGTCGATGGCGGCGGCGGCGGCGCGGACAAAGTTTGCGAATGCGCGGGGTGCGTTTGCCGGACTGCGGGAAGGGGTTGCGAACGCACTGCGGCTGGAGGTGTCCGGGCGGGTGAAGGCGGGGGCGGGGGCGGCGGGACGGATTGGTTTTTGCATGCGGGAACAGGAGTGGACATGAATGGAAATGCGCGAAGGCGTGGTTGACGGCGACGCTGCGGGGAAGGGGACGCTTTGGCAACAGAAGAGCCGCGCGGGAGGAGGCGGCAGAGCGGGGGCCGCACGGGGGCGTGCAGACGGGCGCGGCTCAAAGTTGTGTCCCCCCTCAGAAATCGTTCTCGTTCTCGTTCTCGTTCCTCTTTCCTCTTTCCTCTTTATCTCTGATGTTACGCAGGAGAGGTTTTTTGGTAGGGCGGTCTCGCCGAGACCGCCGCGAACACCACGCGGCACCCGACGGCGGTCTCGGCGAGACCGCCCTACCAAAAGCCTGCCAAAAGACTGGCCGCCGCGTAACATCAGTTTATCTTTATCGTTCTCGAAACATCCCGAAGACGGAGAGGAAAGATAAAGATAAAGAGAAAGAGGAAAGAGAACGAGAACGCGGAAAGATGCCGGGGACGGCGGCGGGGGGGCATCGCTTTGAATCGCAGGCGGTGTCATCTGGCCGCCGGGGGTTTTTTCACGGGTTCGACGGAGATGGCGGCGCCGTCGGTCAGTGTGCGGGTGATGGCCGCGTAGCTGCCGCCCACCACCTCGTCGCCTTCCCGCACGCCGGACTTGATTTCGATGTGCGTGGCGTCGGCGATGCCGGTCTCGACCGGGACCATCCGCACGGTGGAGCCGCGGCGCACAAAGACGACGCGCTGGAGGCTGTCGCGGTCTTCGCGCCGGCGTTGCGCGGCGGCGCGGGTGTTGACGGCGGTGGCGGCGCCTTCGCCCTTGTTTTCCCGGTCCGCCCTGGCGCGGGCGGCGGCGAGCTGGTCGAGCGTCCAGGCGGTGTCGCGGGCGCGGGTGGTGACGGACTGGATGGGGACGGCCACGGCGTCCTCGACCGTCCGCGTCTCGATGTCGGCGTTGGCGCTCATGCCGGAGCGGATGGGCACGTTTTTGTCGAGGATGCGGATTTTGACCTGGAAGTTGGTGACTTCCTCCTGCGTGTTGGCGCCGGTGGTCTGCGCGGCGGAGCCGATTTCCTTCACGACGGCCTCGAATTTGCGGCCGGGGAAGGCGTCGATGGCGATCATGGCGCGGTCGTCGATCTTCACGTTGACGATGTCGCTTTCGTTGATGTTGACGCGCACTTCCATGTTGGCGAGGTCGGCGACGCGCATGATTTCGGTGCCGGCAAACTGGCCGGTGCCGACGACGCGTTCGCCGACTTCGGAGGTGAGCGAGCTGATGGTGCCGTCGATGGGCGCGTAGAGGGTGGTTTTGTCGAGCTGGTCGCGCGCCTGGTTGAGGAGGCCCTCGGCGCGGCGGATGCTGGCGACGGCGCTGTCGAGGCTGGCGCGCGCCATGTCGTGGTCGGCGCGGGCGGCGGTGAACTCGGCGTCGGGGATGAGGTTTTGCCGGTGGAGGCTTTCGTTGCGCCTGAAGTCCTCCCCGGCCTTCCGGAGGCGCACCTCGGCTTCGAGCGCGGCGGCGCGGGCGGCGGCGAGGTCGGCCTCGCGCTGTTCAAACTGGTAGCGGTAGGCGTCGGGTTTGATGCGGACGAGGAGGTCGCCTTTTTTCACGTCGGCGCCTTCGCGGAAGGGCAGCTCGATGATTTCGCCGGCGACTTCGGGCGCGATTTTCACCTCGACCTCGGGCTGGATTTTGCCGGTGGCCGAGACGACCTGGGTGATGGTTTTGACAATGGCTTTCTCAAACGAGACGCGCTCGGGCCGCGGGCCGCGGCCGCGGGCGATGGCGAGCGCGGCGACGGCTCCGAGGATGAGGATGAGGCAGACAGTGACGGGTTTCTTCTTCATCGATGGTTCATTTAAGTGATTTTACTGATGTTACGCATTTCCG
>JAITDF010000567.1 GCA_031282705.1 Opitutaceae bacterium
TTCGCACGCAGCAACCGCTCCCGTTCCAACCAAACCCCGCTTCAATTGCTCGCAAAAAACGCCCCTCAGCTCCACCCTTCCATCCTGCTTTTGCCTCCCATCCTGCCTGATGCCTTCCAAGGTCAATATCTGTCTGGACCTCCCGCGGGGCAAACCACCGCCGCCGCCGTCCCTCCGCAGGTTGTCAAGATTCCCGCTCGTTCGGAACCAAACCTGCTTGGAAACTCACGCTTGGTCGCAGGCCTGCTTCTGCCGCGTTCCATCAGCTAATTACTGATGTTGCGCGGCGCTGTCGTGCCGCAGGTTGGCGGACTGTCGCTCGGCCGGCTTGCGGTCTTTCGTTTTGGGCGAGCGTCGATACTGCTTGCCCGTCCGCTTCACGAGTGCGTAATAAGTTCCCGATGATTCGTGACGATAAAGGCATTCCGCCATTTGCCGAAACGGAGATGATTCGGGTTTTTATCCGGCCTGTCTTCCGATGGTTGGCGCATATCCAGACCAGAGGGTTGCAAAACCGGATTGCCATTCGGGGAAACCGCCTTTTGGAATTATCCTATAATTAATTTCAAACCATCAACAAGCGGTGGTAGCTCAGCCGGATAGAGCAACGGTTTTCTAAACCGTCGGTCGCGGGTTCGAGTCCCGCCCACCGCGCCAGTTTTCCCAAACCCTCCATTCCCTTTTTTCCATGATCAAAATCACCGGCGAATACCAAGGCGGGCTGCATTGCTCCGCCACGCATGAACTTTCGGGCAACTCGCTCGTCACCGACGCCCCGCGCGACAATGGCGGGCGAGGCGAGGCGTTTTCCCCCACCGACCTCGCGGCCACCGCGCTGGCGACGTGCATGCTCACCATCATGGCCAAAGCCGCGAGCGTGCATGGCGTGGACCTGAAGGGAACGAAATTCAGCGCGACCAAAGAAATGTCCGCGGACGCGCCGCGCCGCATCGCGCGCATCACCGTCGAGTTCTGGCTGCCGGTGCGCAAGGACGCGCTCCGCGAGGGCGTGCTGGAAAAGGCCGCGGCGGCGTGCCCGGTGCATCAGAGCCTGCATCCCGGCATCGGGAAGCCGGTGGTGTTTCACTGGGCGGAGTAAAACCGATTCTCCGAAGAGCTGATGTTACGCGGCTCCGTCGCGGCGCAGACTGGCAGACTGTCGTTCCGCTCGAAACCAAGTCTGCTTGTTCTGGCTTGCAATCGGGATGGCATCGCCGGCGACCGGCGGCGGGCGGTGCGACAAGTCGCGCCGCCAAAAGCGGCGAGAACTCGCCGCGCTCCAAAACAAACCTGCGCCACCCCTTGGTTATCCTCCGCCTTTTATGTCGCCGGCCTTTTATGGAGTGCGGCGGCTTGTCGCGCCGCCCGGCGCCATCGGCGTCCTGCGCACGTCTTTTGGCGGTCACTCGCGCCCGCGCTTCAACTTGAAAAACGTCTGGAGCAGTTCGCGGCATTCGTTTTCCAGCACGCCGCCGGCGGTGAGTGCGAGGCGGTGGTTGGCGCGCGGAAGTTCGTTGAGGTTGGCGGCGCCGCCGAGGCAGCCCATTTTCGGGTCGGGGACCGCGTAGCAGACGCGTCCGAGCCGCGCCATGAGCGCCGCGCCCGAGCACATCGGGCAGGGCTCCTTGGTCACGTGGAGCGTGGCGTTTTCGAGCCGCCAGTCGCCGATGCGCGCGGCGGCCTGCGTGATGGCGAGCATCTCGGCGTGGGCGGAGGGATCGCGCGCGCTTTCGACCGTGTTGTGGGCGGAGGCGATGATCTCGCCGCCGAGTTCGATCACGCAGCCGACCGGCACCTCGTCCGCCCGCCAGGCGTCAATGGCCTGATTATAGGCAAGGCTCATGTAAAACGTGTCGTCACGGACAAGTTGCGACGGGAAACGTTTTTCAAACGGGCAGGGCGGCGGCGTGGATTGCGGCGGCGGCGGCGGCGTGTCAGGTGTTTCAGGCATGTCGGGCATGGCGCGAAATCGGGAAGCGCCGTGAGCCGTGAATTAAGCCCCGCGCGGAGCGGGACACCAGCCATTAAAAATCCGGCGGCAAAAACCGCGCCGGCACCGCGCCCGCCGCGCCCACCGCACCGGCACCGCGTCCACCGCGCCGGTTCCTCCCCACCCGCACGCCTTGGCTTCGCCCGCCGTCCATTGCCGGCGCATCCGTTCGCCCGGCATCGGCGGTTCGCCCGGCATCGGCGCGGGCATCCGCGATGCTTCGCTTCAAATTTTTACCAATGTGCTTTGCCGTTGCATTCATATGTGCAATCGCATTTTTCAACGCCCGCCAGCTTGTTTTGTCGCGATTCATCAACTCAAACTTCCACTCGCATATTCACGTATGTCACTCGCACTCCTCTTCGCCGGACAGGGCGCCCAGAAAGTCGGCATGGGCAAATCGCTCTACGAGCACTCCGCCGCCGCGCGCGCCCTCTATGACGAGGCCAACACCGTGCTCGGCTGGGACTTGAAGGCCGTTTCGTTCGAGGGCCCCGACACCGGCCTCACGCAGACCCAGGTCTGCCAGCCCGCGCTTTTCGTGCACGGCCTCGCGCTGCTCGCGGCGCTCAGGGAACAGGGCGGGCCGGCCGGCGGCGGCGCGAAGTTCGCGCTCGGGCTCAGCCTCGGCGAAATCACCGCGCTCACGGCGGCGGGGGTGTTCGACTTTGCCACCGGCCTGCGCGTCGTCGCCGAACGCGGACGCCTCATGCAGATCGCGTGCGAGCAGTCCGCCGGCGGCATGGCCGCCATCGTGGGCGAGACGCGCGAGACGGTCGCGAAACTCTGCGCGGAGTTCGATGTCGAGGCCGCGAACTTCAACTGTCCCGGCCAAATCATCATCTCCGGCGAGAAACAAAAAATCGCGGACGCGGTCGCCGCCGCCCGGACGCGCGGCATCAAGAAGGCGATGGAGCTCAACGTCGCCGGCGCCTACCACAGCCGCCTGATGGCCCCGGCGCGCGACGCGTTTGCGAAGTTTTTGGAGACGGTCGCGTTTGCCGCGCCGCGTTTCACGGTGTTCAGCAACACGACCGGCCAGGCCGTCGGCGGCCCCGCGGACATCCGCGACGCGCTGGTGAGGCAGGTGGTCTCGCCGGTGCTGTGGGAGGACTGCCTCCGCTCGGCGCAGGCCGCGGGCGCGACGGGCTTCCTCGAACTCGGCCCCGGCGGCGTCCTCGCCGGCCACGTGCGCCGCACGGACAAGGATTGGCCGGTGAAGAGCATGGCCGAGTTCGCCGACCTGGCGGCGTAGGGCGCGACGAAATTGCGCAATCGCGCCGATGGCCCCGCCGGCCCGCGCTGCGATGTTGCGCTCGCGCCCGATTCTGCGTGCGATGACCGGCCAAGCCATGCCAGACCTTTCCCACGAAACCCTCCGCAACGCGCTTCGCGCCCAATCCCTTTTCGAGGACAAAACCTGGCAGCTTTCGCCCGAGGCATGGCCGCTCACCGCCGCGCAAGTCGCCGAACTCGACGCCATCGGCGCCGCCTGCCTCGAATTTCACCACGCGCTCGAAACCCTCTACCTGCGCGCCGCCGCTGGCAAAAACCTCCTGCGCAACAAACCCCTGCTCGCCCCGTGGGCGGCCGATTATCTCGACCGCGGAAAACCCGCCGGACTCATCGCGCACGCCCGCCACCCCCGCAACCGCGGCGCCTTCCCCACCGTGCTCCGCCCCGACCTGCTGCTCACCGACGAGGGCTTCGTGATGAGCGAACTCGATTCCGTCCCCGGCGGCATCGGCCTGACGGCGTTTCTCAACCGGCTCTACGGCGGCGAAGACTGCGCCGCCGCCGGAGCGACTGCCGCCGCCGCCGGCATCATTCCCGCCGCCGGCAGTGGCATCATCCCCGCCGGCGGCACCGCTCCCGCCGCCGCTGTTTCCGCCGCCGCCGCCGGCACCGACGTCGCCGGCATCCTCGGCGCGGGCGACGCGATGATCCGCAATTTTCACGACTCGCTCGCCGCGCTGCGCCCCGATCTGCGTTCGCCGCTCATCGCGCTCGTGGTCAGCGACGAGGCGGCCACCTACCGGCCCGAGATGCGCTGGCTCGCCGGGCAGCTCCAGCTCCAGGGCAAACGCGTCTTCTGCCTTGAGCCCGGGGAACTGTTCCCGCTCGGCAGCACCCTCTGCCTCGACATCGAGGGCAACCCCGAAAAAATCGACATCCTCTACCGCTTCTTCGAGCTCTTCGACCTCGCGAACATCCGCATCGCCGACGCCATCCTCGAATCATGGCAGGCCGGCGAACTCGCCATCGCGCCGCCCATGCGCCATTTTCAGGAGGAAAAGCTCGGCTTCGCGCTTTTCCACCACCACCTGCTCGCCGATTTCTGGGCCGAGACGCTGGGCCGGCGGACGCTGCAACTGCTCAAAAAACTCATCCCCATGACATGGGTGATCGACCCCGCGCCGCTGCCGCCGGGCGCGGTGCTGGAGGGGCCGCGCGTCGGCGGGCGCGCCCTGACCGACTGGCGCCAGCTCGCCGCCGCGACGCAGAAGGAACGCGACCTCATCATCAAAATCAGCGGCTACCACGAGACCGCCTGGGGCGCGCGCAGCGTCGTGCTCGGCAGCGACTGCTCGCGCGAGGAGTGGCAGGCCGGCATCGGCAACGCCGTGAAAGACGCCCCGGCAAACCCGCACGTGTTGCAGGAATACAAAAAACCGCGCCGCGTCCGCCACCGCGTTTACGACCGCGAACGCCAGCCGCGCGAGGTGGACGGGCGCCTGCGCCTCTGCCCGTATTTCTTCAACCTCGGCGGCAAGCCCGTGCTCAGCGGCGCGCTCGCGACCTTTTGCCCGCCCGACAAAAAAATCATCCACGGCATGACGGACGCCGCCCTGCTGCCAGGCAGGCTCGCCGCGCTCGCAAATCCCAAATCCCAATAGGGGTGTTTGCGTGACTCAACCTCCACGACCTCCAC
>JAITDF010000572.1 GCA_031282705.1 Opitutaceae bacterium
CCTCCGCCTCGCTCCATCCCTTCGCTTCTTCCTCGCAAACGGCCCTTCCATCCGCTTTTCCCTGGCAAGCTCCCGCCCCCGAAAACGCTCCCCCGCCCGCGCCTCATGGTTTACTATAGTATCTTAGCTCTTATAGGGCCTCAGCCCCGTGTCCACGCTATAATACCAACGTCCCGTAGGGACGCAACCATCCGGGTCCATCCCTACGGGACGTGGTTTTGTGCAAAACCAAAACACGGCGTTGAAATGCCGTGCTACCAATATCATGCCCCTGCGGGGCAAAACCGCCGCCGCCGTCCCTCCGCAGTTTGTCAATCTTCTCGCTTCGCCCGGAACCAAGCCTGCCGGTCTGAAATGGGAAGCCGGTTTGGAGACCGGCGCTGCATGGCCGCATCGAGAGTCTGATTCTTATTGGGAAATGGTGTGACATCAGTCAGTTCATCGCGATTTCCTTCGCCCGGCGGACGAGGCCCAGGAACTCGCGGCGGCGCCCGTCGGCGTCGGGGCCGAGGCCGCTTTCGGCCCAGTCGAGCACCCGGTCGTAATCCGCGCCGGCCTTGCCCGGCGAGTCGCGCAGCACCATGCCGAACGCCGCCACCGCCGCGGCAAACTTGAAGTCGCCGTCCGCGCCGGCAAAGGCCCGCGCCGAATCCTCCAGCGTGAACTCCAGCAGCTCGCTTTTGTCCGCCGTCGGCGGCTTGAAACGGATTTTCAGCGTCAGCAGCTCGCCCGCCAGTTCCGGCTTCACGGGCGCCGGCGCGGAGGCCAGCCCCGGATTCACGGGGCGCGGCGCGGAGGGCTGGTATTTCAGCGGATCGACCGGCGGCGGCGCGTCGTCGTCGTCCGCCGCCGCCGGGCCGTCCGCCGACGCCGGCGCGCCGGCGGGCACGACCTCGTAGAGCGCGGTCACGGTGTGGCCGGCGCCGATTTCGCCGGCGTCCACCTTGTCGTTGTTGAAATCCTCGCGGGCGAGCCGGCGGTTTTCGTATCCGATCAAGCGGTATGCCCGCGCCGCCGCCGGGTTGAACTCGACTTGCAGCTTCACGTCCTTCGCGATGGTGACGAGCGTCGCGCCCGCCTGCCCGGCGAGCATCCGCCGCGCCTCCGTGCGCGAGTCGATGTAGGCGTGCTGGCCGTTGCCCTTGTTGGCCAGAAGTTCGAGTTTCGCGTTTTTGTAATTGCCCATGCCGAAGCCGAGCACGGTGAGAAACACGCCGGAGCGCGCCTTTTCCTCGATGAGCCGGGTGAGCTCGCCGTCGCTGGTGACGCCGACATTGAAGTCGCCGTCGGTGCAGAGGATGACGCGGTTCGCGCCGCCTTCGATGAAGTTGGCCTTGGCGACATCGTAGGCGAGCTGGATGCCCATCGCGCCGTTGGTCGAGCCTTGCGCCCGCAGCGCGTCGAGCGCCGCGAGGATGTCGCGCTTTTTCGACGCGGGCGTGGAGGGCAGCGCGAGCCCCGACGAGCCCGCGTAGGTGACGATGGCCACGCGGTCGTCGGGCCGGAGCGTGTCGAGCAGCATGCGCAGGGCGTCCTTCACGAGCGGGAGTTTGGCGGGGTTGTCCATCGAGCCGGAGACGTCGAGCAGGAAAACGAGGCTCACGGGCGGGCGCGCTGCGGCGTCGAACTCGCGGCCTTTGATGCCGATGCGCACGAGCCGGTGCGCGGGGTTCCACGGCGCGGCGGCGACTTCCAGCGAGGCGGCGAAGGGCGCGCCGCCGTCGCGCGGCGGCGGCGCGTAGTCGTAGGGGAAATAGTTGACGAGTTCCTCGATGTGCACGGCGTCGGGCGGCGGGAGGCGTCCGCCGTCGATGAAACGGCGGACGTTGGTGTAGCTGGCCGTGTCCACGTCCGCCGCGAAGGTCGAGACGGGCGCGTCGGCCACGCGGGAGAAACGGCTGTCCGGCTGGTGGGCGTAGGACTCGGTGTTGAAGGGCTGCGCGGGGACGGTGGATGCGGCGGTGGACTTGGCCATGCCCTCTCTCGGAGCCGTGACCGTGAACGAGTCCATGGAAACAATTTCGCTCTTCTCCGGCACGGCTGACAATGCGAGGGATGGCATGGGGGCCGGCCGGGGCGCGGGCGCCGGCGCAGGCGGGGGCTGGTATTCGGTGTTGAAGGGCTGCGCGGGTGCCGCCGTGCCGGCGGCGAGGGTGAGGTTGTCGGTGGAGAAACCGCGGTATTTTGAGTCGAGGCTGTCAAGGCTGACGGCGGGTGCGGCGAAGCCCGCCTGCGCCTCCCTCTCGCTACGCCGGCGGGCGACCTCGCTGCGTGGCGCGGCAAATTGTTTCGCGCCGTTGGTTGCCTCACCAGCGACGACGTATGAGTCCGATGCCGGTGCGCCCCAGCCCTCATTTGAAATCCTGGCCTCGCGCACCTGTTTCCGCGTTTCAGAAGCCATCGCGGGCTCTTGATATGCGCTTGCCCGCTTCTCGTTTTCCATGCGCCTCCGTTCGGCCATGTCCCGCTCCATTTGTTCTTTTCTCGCCAACTCAAACGCATGTTGCCGAGGCAAAACGTGCGCAAAGAAAAACACCGCGAAGCACGCCGCCGCCAGGCCGGAGACGAGGAAATACGGGAAACGGCGGCGGCTCCGCCGATACGGGTCGTCCTCGCGCCCGCGCTGTTCCTCCCGCCGGCGTTCGCGTTCGCGCGCGACCTCGTCCACGTCGGCCGCGCCGCCGTCGAGCACGCGGAGGCGGCCTCCCGCCTCCGGGGTCGGGGAAACGGGGGGCGGGGGCGGGCGGCTGGAAGCCGCCTCCGCGTTCGCGGGCGGGCCGCCCGCGCCCGCGTTTACGGGTTCGGCGGCGAGCGCGGCGCGCAGGTCGCCGGCGAGCGCGCGGATGCCGGCGAGCGCGGCTTGCGCGGCGGCATCGTCGCGGATCTCGGCCTCGAACGCGGCGCGTTCGTCCATGTCCATCTCGCCCAGCGCGCAGGCGGTCAGGCGCGGGTCGTCGAGGTGGCCGGGGTGGCCGGGGTGGTTGGGGTGGCCGGCCGGGTTTTCGGGGTGGCTGCTTTGGTTTTCGGAAAAATCGGGTTTGTTTTCGTTGCTCATGGGTTTCGTCTCCTGGTTCTTGTTTCGCGCATGTGTGGCGCGGGTGTGGCGTGTGTGTTGTTCGTGTGTGTGTTCGCGTGCTCCCGCGTTTATGATTGCTGCGCGGCGAAGCCGGCGCGCAGGCGTTTGACGGCGTTGTGGATCAGCACGCCCACGTGGTTGACCGAGAGTTCGGTGATGCGGCTGATTTCCTTGTAACTGAAACCGTTTTGGAATTTCAGGCGGATGACCTCCTGCTGGTTTGCGGGCAGGCCGTCGATGAGCCGCAGCAGCGCGGCGTGGGTCTCGGCCTGTTCCAGCGCGCGACCCGGCGGCGGTTCGGCGGCGGTCACGCGCCCGGCCTGCCCTTCGTCGAAGCGCTTCATGCGGCCCTCCTTTCGCAGCACGTCGAGCGCGCGGTGGCGGCAGACGGTGAAAAGCCATTCGGCGAGGTGGCCGTCCACGGCGCCGCGGGGCTGGGCCATGAGGCGGACAAACGTGTCCTGCACGACATCGCGCGCGCGGTCGGCGTCGCCGCCGAGCAGGCGCGCCGCGTAACGCGTGAGCGCGCCTTGATGCTCCGCCACCGCGGACGGAATGAGATCTCCGGCATCATCCTTGTTTTTTTCATGGGTGGGCTCCTGGTTCATCGGGTCATGTGAGTTTTGAGTGCGACCTGTCCGCCGGATAAACGAATGCAGCGGGGATTTATTAAAAAGATTTTCGGACGGCCATGTTTTTCCCGAAAAAACCGTGCTCTTGCCCCGCACCCGCCGCCCCGCGCCGCCGCCCGCGGCCTAAAAAATTCCCTTCCCCTCCGCCCGTCCTCGCGATAGCTCTTGCCGCTTTTCCCAGCTCGCACCTTTCCCAACCCGCCATGCCGACATTGAAATTCGCCGTCCTTCCCGGAGACTACATCGGGCCCGAGGTCATGACCGAGGCCCTCCGCGTGCTCGAACACGCCGCCTCCGCCGCCGGGCACGCGCTCGATTACCAGATCGCCGACATCGGCGGCGCCGGCATCGACCGCCACGGCCAGGCCCTGCCCGACGCCACCCTCGCCCTCTGCCGCGAGGCCGACGCCATCCTCTTCGGCTCCGTCGGCGGCCCCAAATGGGAAAAACTCCCCCCCGCCGCCCAGCCCGAGCGCGCCGCCCTCCTCCCCCTGCGCAAAGCCTTCAACCTCTTCGCCAACATCCGCCCCGGCCTCCTCTACCCCGAACTCGCCGAAGCCTCCCCGCTCAAACCCGCCCGCATCCCCCGCGGCATCGACCTGGTCTGCATCCGCGAACTCACCGGCGGCATCTATTTTGGCCGCCCCAAGACCACCCTCACCCTCGAAAACGGCGAACGCCAGGCCTGCGACACCATGGTTTACCGCACCGGCGAGATCGAGCGCGTCGCCGCCGTCGCCGCCGCCACCGCCCGCGCCCGCGCCCGCCGCGTCTGCTCCGTGGACAAGGCCAACGTCCTCGAAACCTCCGTGCTCTGGCGCGAGACCGTCACCGCCTGGTTCGCCGAAAAACACCCCGACATCGCCCTCACCCACATGTATGTGGACAACGCCGCCATGCAACTCGTGCGCGACCCCGGCCA
The DNA here is from genome assembly GCA_031282705.1 of Opitutaceae bacterium. Classification (GTDB taxonomy): domain Bacteria; phylum Verrucomicrobiota; class Verrucomicrobiia; order Opitutales; family Opitutaceae; genus Termitidicoccus. The sequence continues at coordinate 4,631 of JAITDF010000572.1, forward strand.
GTTCGACGTGCTCTTCACCGAAAACATGTTTGGCGACATCCTCTCCGACGAAATGGCCTCCGTCTGCGGCTCCCTCGGCATGATGGCCAGCGCCTCCCTCGGCACCGCCGGCAACCGCCACGGCAAACCCTTCGGCCTCTACGAACCGGCCGGCGGCACCGCGCCCGACATCGCCGGCCGCGGCATCGCCAACCCCTGCGCCCAAATCCTCAGCGCCGCCCTCATGCTCCGCCACAGCTTCGGCCTCGACGCCCTCGCCGCGAAAATCGAGGCCGCCGTCCGCAAAACCGTCACCCAGGACGGCATCCGCACCGCCGACATCGCCTTTGGCCGCCCCCCGGCGGGCACGCGCGCGATGGCCGACGCCATCATCAAAAACCTCTGAGCACGCCCCGCCGGTGAAAAAAAGCCGGCCCAAGGCAAAACCAAAACGGCAAACAAAGCGGCCGGCCAAGAAAAGACAACC
>JAITDF010000605.1 GCA_031282705.1 Opitutaceae bacterium
TCCTCCACCGCCGCACCGCCGCCGGCGACGACATTTATTTCCTCTTCAACCACGCCGGCACCCCCTTCGCCGCGCCGGTCGATTTCCGCGCCGCCGGACGCCGCCCCGAACTCTGGGACGCCCTCTCCGGGAAGCGCGCCCCCGCGCCCTTTTACGAGACGCACGGCGCGCACACGCGCATCCCGCTCTCCCTCGACGCCAACGCCTCCGTCTTCGTCGTTTTCCCCGCCGCCGCCCAAAGCGGCGCGGGCGTACCGCAGACTTCCAAGTCTTCTCCGGGCCCGGACCCCGCGCGCCCCCGCGCCCCCGATGTTCCTGCGCTCCCGGACGGGCCTTCGGCCCAAAGCAGGTTTGGAAACCTGCGGTACGATGGCCCGGACGCCCCGCCCGCGGGCGTAACGCAGACTTCCAAGTCTGCTCCGGCCCCCGCGTTCCCGCCCGGCGCCATTTTCCTGAACGCCCGCTACTACCAGCCCGACATCGCCGCCGACGCCGCTGCCGACGCTGGCGCCACCGCCGGCCACTCCGCGCCCCGCGCTCCGCAATCCGCATTTCACAATCCGCAATCCGCATTGGAAGGCCCGTGGACGCTTGAGTTCGCCAACAAAACCCTCGGCGCTCCGGACGCCATCACCCTCGAAAAACTCATCCCTTGGAACGGGCACGCCGACGACGCCATCCGCCACTACTCGGGCACCGGCATCTACCGCAAAACCCTGCGCCTGCCGCCGGACTTCCCCGCGGACGCGCCCCCCGCCGTCCCCGCCGCGCCCGCCGCGCCCGCGCCCTCCACCGCGCCCGCCGTCCCCGCCGACGCCGTCCCCGCCGCCGCCGCCGGCACCGCCGGCGCGCGCCGCCTCATCCTCGATTTGGGGCAGGTGGCCGACATCGCCGAGGTGCGCCTCAACGGCCGGCCCGTCGCCACCCTGTGGACGCCGCCCCGCCGCGCCGACCTCACGGATTTCCTCCGCGCCGGCGACAACCTGCTCGAAATCCACGTGACAAACACCTGGGTCAACCGCCTCATCGGCGACGAACGCATCCCCGTCCCCCACGGCTACCAGCCCAAGGGCACGAGCAAGTTCACCGACGGACGCCTGCTGGAGCTGCCGGCGTGGATGCGCGCGCCGGGCGACGCCGCCGCGAAAAACCCGCGCCACACCTTCAGCACGTGGAAACACTACGACGCCGATTCCCCGCTGCACCCCGCCGGCCTGCTCGGCCCCGTCAAGCTGGCGTGGTTCCGCGAAGTCTCCGCCGATTGGTAAACCCGCCGCCCCCGCCGCGCCCGCCGAAACCGCCGCAACCCGCACCCGCCGAAACCCGCGACCCACGACCCGCAACCCGCATCTTTCACACCCATGCCCACCCTCACGCACACCCTCATGCGCACACTCACGCCCACGCTCATGCACACCTTCATGCGCACCCATATGCACACCTGCCGTCACCGCCGCACCCTTCGCCTCCTCCTCGTCATTCATGCTGCATTCCTCATGCTGCATTGCGCGTCCGCCGCGCATGCATTCGCACCCGCCGCGTCCGCTTCCTCCTCCGTCTGCATCACCGCGACTGGCGCCGTCGGCGACGGCGTCACGCTCGACACCACCGCCATCCAGCGGGCAATCGACCTTTGCCACGCCAACGGCGGCGGGCGCGTCGTCATTCCGCCGGGCCGCTTCCTGGCCGGCACGCTGTTTTTGCGCAGCCGCGTGAACCTCCATCTCGAATCCGGAGCGGTGCTCCTCGGCAGCACCGGCCGCGACGCCGATTATCCCGTCCAGCCGCCCTCCGCCTACCGCTCGCTGCATGACGTGAACGGCTTCCGTTCGCTCATCTACGCGCTCGGGCAGGAGGATGTTTCGGTGACCGGCTTGGGCGCCATCGACGGGCAGGGCGGCGAGTTCGCCTATGGCGGCCACGACAAGGACGGACGTCCGCGCATCCTCCTCTTCATCTCCTGCAAGCGCGTCCGCGTCGAAAATCTCCGCCTGCAAAACTCCGCCGCCTGGATGGCGCATTTTCTCAATTGCGAGCGCGTGCAAATCCGCGGCCTCGACGTTTGGAACCACTGCAACAAAAACAACGACATGCTCGACATCGACGGCTGCCGCGAGGTCACGGTGAGCGATTGCATCAGCGACACCGACGACGACGGCATCACGCTCAAAAGCACCGGCCCCGCGCCGTCGGAAAACATCGCGATCACCAACTGCGTCCTCAGCAGCGGCTGCGTCGCGATCAAGGCCGGCACCGAGTCCACCGGCGGCTTCCGCAACATCGCCATCTCGAATTGCGTCATCAAGCCCACCAAGTCCGCCCGCCACTTTTTTGGCCGCCCCGAGGGCGCGGCCGCCCTCGCCCTCGAAATCGTGGACGGTGGCGTGATGGACGGGGTTCTCATCAGCAACATCAGCATCGAGCGGACGCTCTCGCCCATCTATGTCCGCCTGGGCAATCGCGCCCGCCCGCACACCGGCGGCGCGCCCGTGCCCGGCGCGGGCGCGCTGCGCAACGTGATGATCCAAAACCTGCGCGCCACCGGCGCCGGCCATCTCGGCCAGTCCATCACCGGCATTCCCGGCCACCTCGTCGAAAACATCACCCTGGCCAACATCCGCATCCAGCTCGCGCACGCCGGCAAAAAGGACGACGCCGGCAAGGTCCTGGAGGAAAAGGAAGCCGCCTTTCCCCAGCCGGCCATGTGGGGCCGCCTGCCCGTGCACGGGCTTTACCTGCGCCACGTCCGCAACGCCCGCCTTCACGACGTCGTCATCGAACCCGCCGAGGGCGAGCCGCGCCCGGCCTTTTACGCCGAGGACGCCCCCGGCCTGCTCGTGCGCGACTGCAATTTCCATGAACCATGAAAAACAACCATTAACTGATGTTACGCAGTCGGGGGTGTTTGTTTGGGGGGGGGGGGGGGGGGCGCCCCCGGGCCCCCGGCGGGGCGCGCGCGGGGGGCG
>JAITDF010000612.1 GCA_031282705.1 Opitutaceae bacterium
CTCGATTTCCTGCTGGCGCTGCACGAGGAGGCCGCCGATTTGCCCGCGGCGGCGTTCCATGTCGGCGATGCCGCGGTCGAGGACTTCGACTTTCTGGCGGTGCTCGGCGAGTTCGAGGCGGGCTTGCGCGAGGCTTTCGCGTTTCATGTCGCGGTCGGTGCGCACCTCGGTGATGCGTGTCTCCAGGTGCTGGATGTGTTCGCGGCCTTGGGCGAGCGCGGCGTCGGCCTGGGCGAGGCCGGCCTGGGCTTTTTCCCAGCGGGTCTGGGCTTCGTTGCGGGCGGTTTCGAGGCCGGCGGCCTCGGTTTCCATGCGGCGGAGGCGGTTTTCGATGTCCTCAAGGGCGCGGCGGGCGTTGCGTTGCTCGGCCTGGGTGGCGGCGACTTGCTGGGTGGCGGCAAGGACGTCCTCGCGTTTTTGCGCGAGCGTGGCCTCGGCTTCGGCGATGCGGGTGTTGATGCCGTCGCAGAGGGTTTTCTGGCCGGCGTGGAGTTTCTGGTCGTCGGCGAGGGCCTTGGCGGTCTCGCGCAGGTCGATTTCGCGCTGGAGGATGCTGTTGGCGTTTTTCTTCGCGGGGGCGCTGGTGACGAGGCCGCGGCGGTCAACGACCTCGCCTTTGCGCGTGGCGACGGCGAGGAAGGGGAAGGCGGGGTTGTTTTTCCAGTAGTCGAGGAAGGCGTGGATGTCGCCGGCGATGTAGCACGCGGAGAGGAGCGCGGCGGCGGGGTGGGCCGGCGCGGGCGTGTTGAGGATGGCGGGGACGGGGGTGAGAAAGGCGGGGAGCGGGGAGGGGGCGTTTTCGGTTCCGGTTTCGGTTTCGTTCGCATTGCCGTTCGCGCTTTCGTTTTCGGTTTCGAGAGAACGAGAACGAGCAAGAGAACGGGAACGATTTTTTTCGGCGGCGGCGGCGGTTTGGTTTCCGGCGTAGAGGCACACGCCGCCGGCCTGATCGGCTTCGAGGCGGGCGAGGATTTTTTGCGCGGTGTCGAGGTCGGCGACGGCGACGGCCTCGACGGTCGCGCCGAGGAGGGCTTCGACGGCGCGGCTGTATTCGGGGGCGATGACGAGGTCGTCGGTGATGGAGACGGGGCGGACGCCGCCGAGCATGTCGTCGTAGCGGCCTTGGAGGAGGGCTTTTGCGCCTTCGCCGAAGCCTTCCATTTTTTCGTGGAGTTGCTGGAGGAGTTTGAGGCGCGCGGTGCGCTGGGCGAGCTGGCGGTCGATTTCCTGGAGGCGGCGCTGCGCGTCGCGAAAGGCGCGGGTGAGGTCGGTGATGGCTTGCTGGGCGTCGTTGGTTTCCTGGTGCGCGCGGGCCTTGGCGGCGAGGGTTTCCTCGACGCGGGCGTCGAACTCGGCGGCTTGCCGCGCGGCGGCGTCCTGCTGCTGGCGCACGCCCTCGATTTCCTGCACGAGCGAGTCGTGGCGGTGCACGGAGGTTTTCTGGTCAACCTCGTAGCCGGAGCAGTCGGTGCGGAGGCGCGCGACGGTGCTTTCGAGCGTGAGGAGCTGGAATTTGGCCTGCTGGAGTTCCTGCTCAAGGCGGCCCAGTTCGCCCTCGACGATGGCGAGTTCGCGGTTGCGGTTCTGGAAGGTGGCGTCGGAGCTGCCGAGGAGGTTGAGTTGCTGCTGTTTGTCCTGCGCGCCGGTATCGACCTGCTCGGAGAGTTCGCGGAGCTGCATTTCGAGTTCGCCGAGGCCGGCGCGGGACGACTCGATGCGTTCGAGCAGGCCGGCGCGTTTGATTTGGGCGAGGCTGGCGGCGTTTTCGACCTGTTCTTTTTCGGAACGCAGGTCGAAGACCGCCTGCTGCGCGTCCTGCACGCGCTGGTTGAGGCGCGAGCGGTGGGCTTTTTTCTCCTCCAGGTCGCCCTGCTGCTGGGTGAACTGCACGCGGCGCGTCTCGGCGGCGGCGCGGAGCTTGATGACCTGCTCCTCAAGGCCGACGAGCGTGGCGCTGATCCGCCCGTGGTGGAAACCGCTGTGCGCGAGGCTGAGGTGGCGCAGGCGGTGGCTGAGTTTTTTGTAACGCAGGGCCTTCGAGGCCTGGCGGCGGAGGCTGCCGATCTGGCGCCCGACCTCGCCGATAACGTCGGCCACGCGGGCGAGGTTGGTGTCGGTGAGGGCGAGTTTTTGCAGGGCCTCGCGGCGCTGGCTTTTGTATTTGGTGATGCCGGCGGCCTCCTCGAACACGGCGCGGCGCTCCTCGGGTTTCGAGGAGAGGATCTGGTCAATCTGCCCCTGCGCCATGATGGAGTAGGAGGTGCGGCCGATGCCGGTGTCCATGAAAAGTTTGTGGATGTCCTTGAGGCGGCAGGGCTGGCCGTTGAAAAAATACTCGCCCTGGCCGTCGCGGTGGACGCGGCGCATGATTTCGATTTCGTGGAATTCGCTGCCGAGCTGTTTTTCGCAATCGGTGAGGAGCAGCGAGACCTCGCAAATCTGGGCGGGCTTGCGGGTGTCGGCGCCCTCGAAAATCACGTCCTGCATTTTGCCGCCGCGCAAGGCCTTGGCGCTCTGCTCGCCGAGCACCCAGCGGATGGAGTCGGCGATGTTGGACTTGCCGCAGCCGTTGGGCCCCACGACGGCGGTCACGCCGGGCTCGAAATGCAGCGTGGACGGGTCGGCAAAGGATTTAAAACCGTGCAGCTTGAGTGCCTTTAGATACATGAAGCCCGCCAATTGAGCGGCGCGGATTGGCCGGCGCAAACGCAAAAACACGCGAGTTGTTCCCGACTTGTTCACAAGCCGTCCGCCGGAAAAAATCGCGGAACAATTCGTTTGACAGAGGCGCGGCGGGCCGGTGTTTTGGCCGTTTTTATGAAAGTCGTCTCCTCCATCAAGTCCGCCAAGAAGCGTCATCCCGACTGCCAGGTCGTCCGCCGCAAGGGGCGCATCTACGTGATCAACAAGACCGACCCGCGTTACAAAGCGCGCCAGGGCTAACTCTATTAACAATATAAATTTATAACCGCCGTGAAAGCCGAAGGCCATCCCTCCCTCAACAACGTCTGCTTCCTCGATGTCGCCACCGGGAAGCGTTTTCTCACCAAGTCCACCATGCGCTCGCAGCGCAAGGAAACGATCGACGGCGTGGAGTATTTCATCGTCGTGCGCGACGTGACGATGGACTCGCATCCCGCCTACACCGGCGAGAAACGCATCGTGGACACCGCCGGCCGCGTGGAGAAATTCACAAACAAATTCCGCCGCGGCGCGAAGGTCAGGGCGTAGAGCGGGCCGGGCGGCGGCGGGAGGGGAAAGCCGGGCCTCCGGGCGGGTGCGCAGCGGGAGGCGGAGGGAAAATTCCAAATCCCAAGAAAATTCCAAATCTCGAACTCCCCAAATCCAAAAGGAAACGCCGGCGGGCGGCGCGAGACTGGGAACGCCGGCATCCTGCCCGGCACGGAGCAACCCCGCCCCTCACGCGATGCGCAACACCGGGCTGCGCGCGACCACGTCATCCGTGGACACCCCGCCCTCCACCCCCACCTCGAAAGTCTGCACGCGGGGCGCGGCCTCCGGCGTCAGCCCGATTTCGCAGCGCAACCGCCCCCGCTCCCCCTGAAGCGTCCACACCAAGTGCGCTTCCGATTTGCAGGCGACCTCCACTGGCGCGGCCCCCGCGACAAAAGCCCCCGCCTCCTCCAGGCACGCGCGCAACTCCCCGCGCCGCGCCTCGAACCCCCGGTCCATCGCCACGTTCTCGCTGAACAACGGCAGCGCAAACGGATCGCCCCCCGCCAGCAGGCACCCGCTCAACGCATCCCGCGCCCGCCGCACCTCCGGCCAGAGCCGCACCGTGCGCCCCGCCGCCCCCGCATCCTCCAGCAAGACCCGCAACGCCCGGTTCGTCACGCACATCGCCGGCGCGTAACGCCCGTTGGCCAGCGCGATCACCCCGATGCCCGAATCCAGATGCCAGCGCATGTCCGACCCGTAACCCGGATACCCCCCCGGATGATGCGCGATATTGCCCCACACCGGATCATGGCTGACAAAAAGCCCGTAGCCATAGGAGCGAATCTCGGAAAAATCCGGCACCAGCAGCCGCCCCCGGCTCGACCCGGCGCGGATCACCGGCGGCACATCCATATGCGCCGACTGCATCGCCCGCCGCGCCGCGCGCGACAACGGCCCCGCCTCCCCCCCGTCCCGCGCCGGAAACGCATCCGCCAGCCACCGCACCCACCCCGCCACATCCTCCACGCAAGACAACACCCCTCCCATCGCCGAATACGCCCCCGGCCCGCTGAACGCCTCGGCCACCCCCCCCCCCCCC
>JAITDF010000707.1 GCA_031282705.1 Opitutaceae bacterium
CGGCCCGCCGCGCCGGGCGCTTCACAGCAGCGGGGCGCCGCGGTTGTTTTGCGTGATGCCGTGGTGCGCGCGGTATTCGCGCGGCGTGCAGCCGCACGAGCGGCGGAAGGCTTCGTTGAAACGGCTGATGGAGTTGAAGCCCGCGTCCAGCGCGATATCGACGATCTTTTCGTCCGAGGTGATGAGCATGCGCTGCGCGTGGGACACGCGGTGGTGGATGAGGAAGTCGAGCAGCGTCATGCCAAAGGCTTTCTTGAAAAGATTCATGGCGTAGTTCGGGTGCAGCCCGACCGCCTTGCCGATGTCCGCCACGGTGAGCGGCTCCGCGTATTGCCGCGCGACGTGGCAGGCCATCTGCTCGACTTTGTTCAGCCCGCCTTCCTGGAGGCAGAACGGGCTGCCCCGGTCCGTCCGCCCGGGCCGGCCGCCTTCGACGAGGTTCGCGGCCATGCGCCGGAGCCGCGCCTCCATTTCCAGCATGACAATGTCCCTCATGCCCTTCGCCGCCGGGCCGGTCTCCTTCAAATCGGTTTCCCAGCGGGAAAACAGCGCGCGGTCGAAGTCCACCAGCGGTTCCTCGTCCTCCAGCGCCAGCCCGCCGCGCATCAGCAACTGCACCAGGCGCTCCGGCAGCCGGCGCTGGAGAAACCACACCAGCGGAATCGTCACCACAAAGTAGTCCGTGCCCTTGGCAAAGTCGATGATCTGATGGGGGATCGAGGCCCAGAAGGCCCCGAGCTGCCCGGCCCGGAGGTGGATTTTCTGCCCGCCCAGCAGATAGGAGAGCCAGCCTTTCTGCACGAGATTGAGCTCGATCTCGTTGTGATGATCGGGGCGCGGCATCCTTGACGGTATCCAGTGCACGCACGTCAGGCCGTAGGATGCGAAGTCGGGACGATCGGGGTCGAACTGCGTCATGGCGGGATATTAGAATACCGTAGATATTGGGGCTAATCACGGAAGAGGCGAAACCAAAAACACATTACCGTCCAGCCGCCATCACCGACCACCTCTCACTCCCACTCTTACTCTTACTCGTTCTCGTTCTCGTTCTCTCACTCCCACTCGTTCTCTTTCCTCTTTCTCTTTCTCCCACCCGCCACCACCGCCCATCCGCCACCACCGCCCGCCCGTCAATGAAAACAATCTCCCCCGCCATCGGCGTCATCATCGGCAACCGCGATTTTTTCCCCGGCCACCTCGTCGCCGAGGCCCGCGCCGACATCGAGCGCTTCGCCCGGCAGGCGGCGTTCGACCCCGTCATGCTCGCGCCCGGCGACACGAAGCTCGGCGGCGTCGAGACCTTCGCCGACGCGCAAAAATGCGCCGCCCTCTTCCGCGCCCACCGCGAACGCATCGCCGGCGTGCTCGTCGTCCTCCCCAACTTCGGCGCCGAAAAAGGCGTGGCCGACACCCTCAAGCTCGCCGCCCTCCGCGTCCCCGTCCTCGTGCAAGCCTACCCCGACACGCCCGGCCGGCTCGACGCCCGCCACCGCCGCGACGCGTGGTGCGGCAAAATCTCCGTCTGCAACAACCTCCGCCAGGCCGGCATCCCCTTCTCCCTCACCGCCGCCCACGTCACCCACCCCGGCGACCCGGCCTTCGCGCGCGACATCGCCCGCTTCCTCGCCGTGTGCCGCGTGGCGGGCGGCCTGCGCAAGGCCCGCATCGGCGCCATCGGCGCGCGCCCCGCCGCCTTCAACACCGTCCGCTACAGCGAAAAAATCCTCGAACGCCACGGCGTCACCGTCATCACCGCGGACCTCTCCGAAATCCTCGCCGCCGCCGCGAAACTCGACGCCCGCCACCCCCGCGTGCTCGCCAAACTCGACGAAACCGCCGCCTACGCCGACACCACCGCCGCGCCCCCCGCGCGCCTCCTCCAGATGGCGCGCCTCGGCGTCGTGCTGGACGACTTCACGGCGGAACACCAGCTCGACGCCACCGCCCTCCAATGCTGGAACTCCCTCCAGCAAAACCACGGCTGCAACAGCTGCACCGCCATGAGCATGATGAGCGAACGCCTCCTGCCCTCCGCCTGCGAAGTCGATGTCACCGGCGCGCTCACCATGCTCGCCCTCCAACTCGCCTCCGGCGCCCCCGCCGCCCTGGCCGACTGGAACAACAACCACGCCGCCGACCCCGACAAATGCGTCCTCTTCCACTGCGGCAACTGGCCCCGCTCCCTCGCCCCCGCCCCCCGCGTCGCCCCCGCCCCCATCCTCGGCTCCACCCTCGGCCTGGAAAACACCTGGGGCGCGCTCGACGCCCGCGCCCCCGCCGGCCCCCTCACCTACGCACGCATCACCACCGACGACACCCGCGGCACCCTGCGCGCCTACGTCGGCGAAGCCGAGCTGACCGGCGACGACCTCCCCACCTTCGGCAACCGCGCCGTCGCCCGCGTCCCCCGCCTCCAGGCCCTCATGCGCCACATCTGCCGCGAAGGCTTCGAGCACCACGTCGCCATAAACGCCTCCCGCACCGCCCCCATCCTGGAAGAAGCCCTCGCCCGCTACCTCGGCTGGGAAGTGTATCACCATGAAAAAGCAACCAGCAGCGAGTAGCGAGTAGCGAGTAGAAAAAACCACGCAAAACACATCCTCATCCCGCCGCCGCTCACCACCCGTCACCCGTCACCCGTTACCCGCCACCTGCCACCACATTCCCATATCTCCCATTCCTCCCATATCTCCCATATCTCCCATTCCGCCCATCTCGCCTGTCTCTCCCCTCCCTCCCCCCGGCGCGGCAGCGCCCCTACTCACTACTCACAACTCACAACTCACTACTCACAACTCGCTACTCACTACTCGCTACTCGCTACTCGCTACTCACTACTCGCTACTCGCTACTTTTTCCTCCCATGCCCACCGACCACGAACTCGCCCGCAAATCCAACCGCTACCGCCGCCGCCTCCTCCAATGCATCCACCACGCCGGCGCCGGGCACACCGGCGGCGGCCTCTCCTGCGTGGACATCCTGAACGTCCTCTACAACCGCATCCTCCGCCTCTCCCCCGAAACCCCCGCCTCGCCGGCGCGCGACCTCTACATCCACAGCAAAGGCCACTGCGCCGAAGCCCTCTACGTCGTCCTCGCCGACCGCGGCTTCTTCCCCGACGCCGAACTCGACACCCTCTGCCGCACCGGCGCCCGCCTCGCCGGCCACCCCACCCGCGCCGTCCCCGGCGTCGAACACAACACCGGCGCCCTCGGCCACGGCCTCCCCGTCGCCGCCGGCATGGCCCTCGCCGCCAAACTCGACTCCTCCCCCCGCCGCGTCTTCGTCCTCCTCGGCGACGGCGAACTCGCCGAAGGCTCCAACTGGGAAGCCGCCATGGCCGCCGCCCACCACCGCCTCGACAACCTCACCGCCATCATCGACCACAACACCCTCCAGATCACCGGCCGCACCCGCGACGTCATGAACAACGAACCCCTCCCCGACAAATGGGCCGCCTTCGGCTGGACCGTGCGCCGCGCCCCCGGCCACGACCTCGCCGCCCTCACCGCCGCCCTCTCCCTCCCCCCCGCCCCCGGCAAACCCGCCGTGCTCATCGCCGACACCATCAAAGGCAAAGGCGTCCCCTTCATGGAAGACGACCCCTCCTGGCACCACCGCGTCCCCACCGACGCCGAACTCGCCCTCGCCCTCGCCGCCTTGGAAGAGCAGCGAGTAGCGAGTAGCGAGTAGCGAGTAGAAAAACCCACGCAAAACCCACCCTCATCCCGCCACCTGCCACCCGCCCCCTCATATCTCCCATCCCTCCCATATCTCCCATTTCTCCCATTTCTACTCACTACTCGCCACCCGCCACTCACCACCCACCACCCGCCACTCACCACTCACCTTTCCTCCCATGCCCTCCTCCCTGCCGCCCCCTCCCCTCCCCTCCCCTCCCCCG
>JAITDF010000710.1 GCA_031282705.1 Opitutaceae bacterium
CGGCCCCGACGGCGGCCCGGCGGGCGGCGAGCTGCTCTACCAAGGACCGCTCCCCGGCCTGTTGAAGGTGAAAAACTCCCCCACCGCGCCCTACCTGCGCGCCAAACTGGGGAGCATGACATCCCAACCTGTTTTTAATTAAACAACTGATGTCACGCGGTTCTGACGTACCGCAGACTTCCAAGTCTGCTTCTTCCGCGTAACATCAGTGCATCAGTGCTCCAGCTTCAGCGGCGTGAGGGTCACGGGGCCGAGAAGGCCGGAGGGCTGGAGCGGCCACAGGCTGGCGTCGAGCGGTTGGTAGTGCGCGTTGACGAAGTTGATTTCGTGGAAGTTTTTCCAGGTCACGCCGCGCTGGTCCATGTCGCGGATGCGGTTCGCGGCGAGGTTGGTCACCTCGATGGCGAGGTGGTTTTTGCCGGGGCGCAGGTGGCGGCCGATGCGCGCGCGGAAGGGCAGGCTCCAGAGCAGGCCGGCGTCGCGGCCGTTGACGAACACGCGCGCGGTCTCGCGCACGTCGCCGAGGTCGAGCCACCAGTCCCCGGCTTCCGCGCCTTCGGGCAGGGCGGGCAGCTCGAATGCGAGTTCGTAGCGCGCCGTGCCGGCGAAGCGCGCGGCCTCGCCGCCCTGGTCGGTCCAGGAGGTGAGCGCGGCGGTTTTGAAGGGCGGCGGGAGTTGCGGGTCGCCGCGCGCAAAGGTGACCGTCCACATGCCGTCGAGGGCGGCGGGCGCGTCCACGGGGGCGGAATAGGTCCAGGGCGCGGCATTTTCCGGGGTGGCTTTGTCCGTGTAGGTGCGGACGATGATGGACTGGCCGGGCGCGAGTTGCAGGCCGACGGAGAGCGTGGCGGGCGTGCCGGCGGCGGAGCTGGCGCGGGCGGCGGAATGGCGGGCCATGCCGGAGAGGCCGGTGAGGGGGTCGTAGAGCGCGGCGGCGGTGTCCGTGGTGACGAGGGGGGCGGCGGCGGAGAAGGGTTGGGCGGTGAGGTTGGCGATGAACCAGGCGTGGCCGTCGGGCAGGGCGCGGCGGATGAAGCGCAGGCCGGCGCCGGCGAGGGGCTGCCGGGCGAGGGGCGCCAGGCCGAGGAGCGTGTCGAGGTCGCCGCCGACGGCGACGCTGCCTTTGCCGAGTTTCGCGGCGCGCACGGCGGTGCCGGGCGGCGGGAGGGCGATGCGGGCGAGTTGTTTCGCAAATTCGGCGCGGCGCTCCTCAAGCCGGGCGAGGCCGGGCACGTCGGCGGGCAGGTCGTCGAAGAAGAGAATCCGCGCGCCCTGGCTGGCGAGGTCGAGGAGGTGGCGGAGCGTGGCGCCGGGCATGAGGCGGGTTTTCGGCACGAGGATGGTCTCGTATTCGGCGGCGCCGAGGGTGCGCAGCCGGCCGCTCCGGGGGATGCAGGCGGTGGTGAGCAGTTGTTCGTCGGATACGAAGTCAAAGGTGTGGCCGCGGTCGGCGAGCGTCTGCGCCAGCCGGCCGGACGGGGAGCCGGTGAGCCAGTCGCGGCCGTGCATGGTGAGGTTGCGGTTCCAGCCTTCGGGATCGTGCCAGAGGTCGTAAACCGGCCAGTAGAGGAGGATGTCGTTGTCGGGGCGGCCGGCCTGGAGGAAGGACTGGACGCGGGTGATGTAGGCGTTGAGGGCGGCGAAGTCGTGCCAGAGGGGGTTGCGGGGGTTGTATTGGGTGGAGGCGTAGAAGAGCCAGCCGGGCCAGGGCGCGTCGGCGGGGCTGAAGCATGAGCCGTGGTAGAAGACGTGGTTTATGCCGGCGAGGAAAAGCTGGTCGAGTTCGGGTTTGAGGCCGGAGGGCGCCTCGTGGAAATGTTCGCGCGCCCAGGTGAAGGTCTCGGCGGAGGCGAGTTTTTTCCCGGCCACGTGCGCGGCGGAGGAGGCGAGGCGGTTGACGAGGGGCTGGGGCGTCTCGTAGCCGCGCTCCTCGGGGGCGTTGCGGTAGCGGGGGATGGGGAAGTCGGTGGAGCCGAAGATTTCCGTCTCGGGGATGTCGGCGAGCGCGTAGAGGTCGAGGAGATTGGCGGGCGCGCCGTGCGCCTGTTCGCGGCTGATGCCGCCGAGCGAGCGCGTCCATGCGTGCCAGGCGCGGATGTAATCCATGTGCAGGCTGGCGAGGGTTTCGCGGTAGTCGGACTTGATGCGCGCGAGCGTGTCGGCGTCGGGGCCGGGCGCGGGGCCGGCGGCGGGCGTCGCGGACGCGCCGGCGGGCAGCGCGGCGTGGCCGGCGAGGTCGTAGCCGTGCTGTTTGCGGAAGGCTTCGGGGAGTTCCGGGGTCCAGTTGGCCTTGTATTCAAAGGAGTCGTGGAACTGCGCGCGGATGGCACCGGGGGGGAGCTGTTTGAGCGCGGCGGTGAAGGGTTCGAGGTAGTGCGCGAGGGCGGCGGTCGAGTAGGGGTTGAGCACGGGGCCCGCGCCGCCCGGCGCGGAGCGTTTGACGCGGAAGCCGGTCGGTTTCGGCGTGAGCCGCCCGTCCGTGATTTCGATGGCGAGCTCGGCGTCCTCCGGGCGGACTTGCGGGCCGCCGAAAGGCCAGCCGGTGCCCGTCGCCATGTCCACGCCGAGGTCGAGCCGCGCGGCTTCGGCGGCGGTGTGGCGGAGCACCTCGACGTAACGCGGGGAAAGGAAGGCGATGTAGCGGCGCTCAAACCCGCGCGCGCCGTAGATGGGCGTGATTTCCACGCCGCCGAGCCCCGCGCCGGCAAACGCGAGCAGCTCGCGCGTGATGCCGGCCTCGTCCACCGCGGCGCCCGGCCACCACCAGCGCGTCCAGGGGCGCGTGACGCGGGTGGTTTCCGGCCACGCGGGCGGCGGCGCGCCGTCGTCGGAGCGCGGGGCGGCGGATGGCGGGGCGGCGGGCGAGGGGCGCGGCCCGTCGTCCGCGCGCAGCGGCAAAAAGGATGCTGCATGCAGCATCGCCAGGATGAAGGTGATTGCGGAGCGGGTCATGTGCGCTGGCATGGAAGTCGGGGATTTGGAAGGAATGGATGTTTATGCTGAAACCACTAAAACCATTGGATGCGCCGTTCAAGACGCAGTCATATTGACAGTCAACGGGCGGGTGGCCCGGGCACCATTGGTCAGCAAAACGCGCCGCTGGTTCGCCCGCGCAGGCAATTTGTCTGGCGCGCATGATGCCATTTCCGAAAGAAATCAAATTCCGGGCACTTTGAAAAAGCATGTCCCGCCGGAGGCGCGGGGAACCAGGCAGGGTGAGCGTCCCGCCTGCCTGAACGTAGTATGCAGTCATGCTTGAAAAGCCGTAAAAATAAGGCAGGCCTGGTGTCATCATCCCTGCCTTATTTTTACGGCTTTTCAAGCATG
>JAITDF010000056.1 GCA_031282705.1 Opitutaceae bacterium
CATGGCGTGCAGCTCTTCGCGTTCTTCACCGGTCAGGTTCACTTTGTAGAGGATTTCAGGCATGGTGTCATCATCCCTGCCTTACTTTTACGGCTTTTCAAGCATGACTGCATACTAGCCGTCGCGTCCCATCAGTTACTCATGGGGCGGCGGCGAGTTTGCGGCACAGGTCGGCAAAGATGGCGTCGCGGTTGATGCCGGTGGCGACCGCGATGGCGTGGCGCGGGGGCGGGGCGCTTTCCCAGCGTTCGTCGTCGGTGAGCCGCGGGCTCGGGACGGTCTCGACGGGCACCCAGCCGGGGTTGACCAGAAGCGCGCCGGCGACGACGTCCCAGAGCGGCTTCGAGCGGAGGTTTCTGAGGGTGAGAAACTCCGCGAAGCGCCGCTGGAGAAAGGCGCACAGGCCGTTGCCGGAGGCCAGGCGCCCGCGAAGCTCGGGGATGGTGGTGCGCAGGTGCTCGGCGACGTTTTTGCAGGGCACCAGGGTGAGCGGCACGCCGCACTCGAAGAGGATCTGCGCGGCGCGGACGTCCTGCTGGAGGTTGAATTCGTGCGCGGTGGGCCAGGCCAGCGGATGCCCGCCGAGCCAGACGAGGCGGACGCGGGGGATGATTTCCGGGGCGAGGAGGATGGCGGAGGCCAGGTTGGTGGCGGCGGCGATGCCGAGGACGTGCAGGGGGCCGGGGCGGGTGTCGTCGAGGGCGCGGGCGATCAGGTCGCGCACGGCCTCGCTTTCGACCGGGCGCCCGGCGGCGCCGATGTAGGCGGTGGCGCCCCGGCAGACACGGATGCCCGCGGCGCCGCCGAGCAGGGCGAGCACGCGGTGGATTTCGCGGTAGCTTTTTTCCATGCCGTCGGCCGGGCCGCTGGAGCGGGCGTTGGTGAACGGCGCCGCGTGCACGGCTTCGAGCCGGAGCCTGTCCGGGGAGAGGCACAGGTAGGCCAGCGCAAACTGGTCGTCCACTTCGTTGAACGTGTCGGTGTCGAGGACGACACGGAGCGGGGAGGGCGTGGTCATGGTGGAGTTTTCCTCTTTATTCTTTCTCGTTCTCTTTCTCGTTCTCGTTCTCGTTCTCGTTCCTCTTTATCTTTCTCTTTCTTCTTTCATCAGGAGGGAAAAGGGGATGGGAGAAAGACGGGAAACATGCCGGGGATGCCGCCGCCAATGACGGCGGTGGCGATGATCCGGCGTCCACCGGGAAAATAGCGGTCGGTGCCGCGGTTGCGGCGCGACACCCGCGGCCCGCGGGCCGGAATGCCGGCGAAACCGGCGAAGACAATGGCGGCGTCAACCGCGTGGAGTTTCATGGCGGAGTTGTGGAATTTGATTTTTCAAAGCGCCTTAAAATTGCTGATGTTACGCGGCCACCGGTCAAGCTGGTTTAAATATCAGGATGCCAGATTGTCGCCTCGATATGAGGCTGGGGTCGTTCTTTGGTTGTATAATAATACACAACCACCACCGCCCCGTCAGGACGGACAACCGCCCGTGTGTAACCGATGTCCCAGCTGGACGCGTCCCTGCGCAGGATGATTTCCCCGCCCCAGCGCCGCCCGCCATCCTTGCTTATCCTGGCCCGGATGCCCAAAGCATGGCCCCGCCAGCCATAAATCGCGGCGATGGCTTTTCCCCCGAGATGCGCAAGCGCCACCGGATTATTCGAGCCCTGCTCCAGCCGGACGAGCTTTCTCCATGTGCGGCAGTGATCGGTTGACTCATGAATATCGGTCCATTTTGCCCGGTTGATCCGGCACCGCACCGCCGCCACAAAATGATCGGGGGAAATGCGCACCGCGTCCGGCATGATGGAAAACGCCGGCATCTGCCCGGCCGGCAACCCCGCGCCCGGATCATTGCCGATATATGAAAGAAGCTCCCATGACCTTCCGGCATCTTTCGTTTCGATCACGGAAGACCTGCCCCGCTCTGTCGGAGGGTGTCCCGTTTCGGGCGCGGAAGTGAGAAAAACCAGCGCGGAGCTTCCTCCCGTCACTATATGGCAAGTGCGCGCCAGGGGCACGGGATCGGGCAGCCGTGGTATCCGCCAGGGGCCGTTCCATGTGCGCCCCCGGTCCTCGCTGAGATAATATGAATGCTGCCTGAGCTTCATGGCAAACCCGGGGGCGCCGAAATTAACCGGGCCGTGGTTATACGGCGTGCGCTCCGGCTTGATTTCCACATAATGCAGCACGTCCGGGTGCGGCTCGGCCTGCCAGGTAAGCCCGCCATCCTTGCTCCGCGAAAAACCATAATGCAGCCGCCCTGTCACCGAGTGCCCGGTCTCCGATTTCTGGTATTTCCCGATATCATAAGCCACTAGGATTTCATCGCCCCATGACCACATGCCCTCGTTTGCCGGCCAGCCGGCGAATTCCCGCTCGTTATGATAGACAATCACATGCCGGACGTTTTCACGGGCGGGCGGCGCCGCGTTGCATGCCAGCGCCAGCACCGCGGCCAGGGCGGACAGCCCGCGGGGCGTCTTGCCATGAGCCGCCGTCCGCGGCGACCGAGGGGGGACAATACGATTTTTTGTTTCCATATACAATCCGCAAGCAGGCTGCCTTGCATGTCACCAAATCCAGCGGCCGGTGAGATTGATGGTGTGCCGGTCCCGGTTCATTGTTATTTCGTAATCATACGCGAGCCCCACCGACAGGCCCCTGCCCGGCATGGTGCGGATTCCAAGGCCCAGCACCGCGCTGCCGCGGGAATACCCGCCTTTCTCAAACACCACGACGCTGCCCGGAGTGGCCGCGAACGCCGCCGGGACATCGGCATCGAAGTCGCGGTGGTTCTGCCGCCAGCCGATGGTCATGTCGAGCATCGACGGCCATCCGCGCGCCATGGTGAATCGTTGGGAGGCCTGCAAGGAGAGCAGGCTTTGCACGATGGTGTCGCTGAACCCGCCCATGCGAAGCGCCCCCGGGCCTTCCTCCCAGTAGTCCTTGAACTTGGCATTCATCCAGTGAATGGCCGCCATCGGCTTGAACAAGCCCCCTTTCCAGGCATTGATGACAATGCCCGTTTCCATGTTCCAGGATATTGTTTCCACCTTGTATGCACCAGTCGCATAATCAATGCCCTCGAAGCGGCTGGTGTCCGCGTCCAGCCAGCCAAAACCAAGGTCGGCGCCCAAATAAAACCATTTATAACGATAGGCCGCATACGCGCCGGCGATTTCCTGCCCGGCGTCCGTATGCGCGTTATTGTCGGTGTCCAGCGAACTGGACAGCCAGCCTCCATACACACCGACCAGATACCTGTCCCGGAACGCCCCGTCATAACCCAGCACGGCGCCATAAGTCTGCTCGGAATGGCCAAGCCGGTCCGTGGTCGAATCGTAATCGGCAAAACTCGCAACGCCCTTCAACCAAAGATTATTGGCCGGATTCCTTGGCGCGCGCTCGGCAAGCGGGACGATAAAACTCTCGCTCACGCGATTCGAGACGGCCGTCATGGCCGCCACGATGGAGTCGAAAGTCATGGTGGCGGCCCGGGCGGGATCGGCCGCCTGGTTGATGATGGAGAGCATGAGATTGTCCCCCTCCACGGCGAGCGTGATGTCGCGCCAGCCTTGGGGTGTCTCGTATGACGGCAAATTGGAAATGCCCCCGGCGGCGGTGGCTATGGCATGCACTCCACTGGGCACACTGTTCGCATCCACCGCCAGCCGGGCCCCCGGCTCAAAGACCAGGCGTCCGCCAAGCGCAAGGCTGCCGGGGGAGATGTTATCCTTTTGCGCGGCGGTTGAGTAAGCGGCGTAGTGCAGCGTGCCGCCATCCCCGACCGTCAGGTCATTGCCCAGGACCACAACCCCCGCCGCGCCAAGACGCAGGGTGGCGCCGCCGCCGATGGTGATGTTTGATGTCGCGCCCCCGAGCGAATTTTCACCTCCGGCACTCAACACGGCCGTGCCGAGCAGGTTCAACGCGCCCAGCCGGTTGCTTCCGCTCAAGGTCATGTTTCCATTTACAACATCGACCCTGCCGCCGCCGGTTATATTAAACCCGTGGGTGCCGCTGGCCGCCCTGAATTCCAGCACCGGATTCCCGCTGGAAACCACCTCGGCCGGGCCGGCTCCAAGCGCGGCCAGGGTCGTCACCGCCAGGGTGCCCGACTCCACCCGCGTTCCGCGTTTGTGCGAGTTGGAACCGGAAAGCACAAGTGTCGCCGGGCCGGATTTGACGACGCCCCCGTCCCCGGTGATCATGCCGGCAAAGGTCTCTTCCTCATTCACCGCAAGCGTAAGCGTCGCGGAGGTGGAAACCGTGCCGGCGCCGCCGAGCTTTTTTATTGTCTGGGCGTTTTGCATATCAAGCACGGCGCCGGCCGACACCTCCACCGACCCGATTTCACCGAGAATATTTGCCACCCCGGTTTTCAGCACGCCGTTTTCCACGCGCAGCACGACGGCGCGGGCGCTCCCCGACAGCGTCAGCGCGCCCGTGCCGCTTCGTGTCGTCAGAATGCCGTCCCCGACGATGCCCCCGGTGATCGAATCGTCATGCCCCCGGGTATCTATCGTGGCGGCGAACGCTCCGATATCAAGGATGCCCCCGATGGCAATGCCATCGGCGTCAAATGCAATTGTGGTATCCGATCCGGTAATATTGACCTTGCTGCTCCCGAGCGCCCCCGCACTGGCCAGCGCCAGCGTGCCCGCCTTCAAATCGACCCCCTCCGTGAAATTGTTTGCGGCCGCGTCCTTGGTGGCATTGGCGAGTGTGAGCGTGCCGGTTCCCTGCATGACAAGTTTTCCGCTGGCGGCGGCCTTGAGTTCAGGCGAGGAGTCCGCATCCACGGAGTTTGTGTCACTCACAATCGCCCCGCCCGAAAAATAATAATTTCCGCCGCCGGTGATCTCCATGCCGGAGACCGTCACTTGGTTTGGGACGATGTTCATGTTTGCGCGGCTGGCGGCGTTGTCCATGTCGGTGACACTGTCAAACACCACATAATCACCGTCACTGAAAGGAATCGTCCCGCCGCCGTCCACCTCCCAGTTTGTCGCGGTGCGGTCCCATGCCGCGCTGCCACCCGTCCACCTGGCCATCTGGTTCGGACTCGCATTGGCGAACATGATGAGGCGCCCGCCGCTTCCGGTGATATACGCGCTCTGGCGGCTGCCGAGGACGCCGCCATTGAGCGTGATCGCGGCGTCGTCAGCGTGCCCCTCCGCGTCGGCACCGGCCAGCGCGGCAAGGTCTCCCAGATCAAAAACACCGGTTTTTATCCTCAGCAAATCAATTGTATAGGTTGTGGAGGCGCCCGCGAGGATGAGCGGGCCGGTGAGCAACAATTTTGTATTGTCTCCCGGATTCCCGTCCTGAACCAGGGAAACCGCCACCGTCCCCCCGGCCCCCAGCGTGAGCGTCCCCGTGATTTTCAATTCCTCCGCGCCGGTCGCGTTTAATGAACCGATCTGCAATATGCCGCCGCCGGCGATGCGGACATCGCCCGTGACCGTGCCGGCGCCGCCGAATGCGGCCCCGGCCTGGACCGCGATTGTCGGGGAACCCGCCAGGGAGCCCAGTGTGCCGGAAAACAAAAGCCCGCCACCGCCCACTGTAATCATATTATCATAGCCGGAATTGTCGCCGGCGAGGAGCAGGCTCCCGGCGCCGGTTTTGGCGAGGGCCGCCGCGCCGGCGCCGGCGCCGGCCAGGGGGGCCGCGATGGCAAGCTGTTTCCCCGCCTCCGCATGAGCCCACACGGTGCCGGATGCCGTCTCACCCAGGGTCAGACCGCCGCCCGCGGCAAACGCCAGCGTTCCGCTCCCGGCCAGCGTGCCGCCGTCGGCCAGGGTGGCCGCATGGGACAGCGTCAGCACTCCGCCGTCCTCGATGGTGATTGAGGCGGCATGAAGCGCGGCCCCGGCATGGAGAGCGCCGCGGCCACCCACATGCAGATTATCCCCCAAATTATAATTGGCGGCGGCCAGGACCAGCAAGCCCGGGGCGTTTGCCCCGGCCACGCGGAGCGTCGCGCCATCCTGCACCGTGATGCCGTTCACCTGAATCGTGCCCGAGCCTTCCAGCGAGGCCCCGGTGTTCACGGTGAACGCGCCGGTTGTTGTGGCACGGCCATATGTCGCGCCATTCGAGAGTTGAAAGCTGCCCTCCTCCACCGTGGTGGTGGCGTTGATATCGGAACGGTATTGGTCAAATAACACCGCGCCCGGCCCCTGTTTTTTTACGATCTCGGTATGCGTGCGATTCATGATCGGATCATAAAAATAGATCGTTTTGCCCGTGGTCGCAGTGAGGACAAGCGTGCTGCCCACCCAAAAATAAATGGCGTTGGGGGTTGCGGACGCGCCTTGCACATTGCCTTGAAACTTCAGGTCGTCGATGGTCGCTCCCAATTTTAAAGTGCCTGCGGAAGAAAAGAATATGCCTCCGCCGGTTCCGGCGTCCAGGGCTTTGTTGTTTGTTATCTCCCCGCCCCCCTCCAGGGTGAAATCGGCGTTCGCGCGAATCGCCCCTCCATAGGTCGCGGATATGTTGCCGTCAGCATAAAGTGTCTTCTGCAAAACCGTCGGGCCTTCCACAAAGATGCCGCCTCCGCCTTCATTGGTCGTCAATGCCCGGTTGTTGTTTAACACCAGCGAACCGGTTATGATCAGGCCGCCCGAAGCGTTGCGATAAATCCCGCCGCCGCCTCGCGCCGCGTTGTTGTTGATCTGAAAATCACCGTTGATTGTAAGCAAGCCCATGTTGGTTATGCGCACCCCTCCGCCGCGCGATGATCCCCCGGTGTTGGTGTTGTTCGCCCCTGTTAATATGATTTTATCCAGGGTCAATTCGACATCGGAAAGGCTGTTTACATCCAACATGTTCCAAGCCGCGGCGGTAAGAGTGATCGTCCGCCATTGGCCGGGCTCATTCGATCTGATGGCAAGCGCATCCACCGTTATCCCACGCCCGGCCGCGAGTTCGATATCTTGGGTGATATTCAAGATGTCCCCGGTTTGTGCCCCATCGATCCTGCCGGTCAATTCAGTCGCGGTTGAAACATCGTATTCCGCCGCCATTCCCGCGCCTGCCGTCATTGTGGACATGACGATGGACGCCAAAAGTCCGCGCGTCGCGCGCCCGCGCGGCAAAGACATGCGGGCGGAGCGCCGGCGATGGTGTTCTGATTGCCTGGTCTGGGTGTTGTTTTTTGTTTTCATATCAAACAAGGTTGAGGATTGCTGTTGCATTGCAAACAAGCCTTGGGTCATCAGAATCTTCCGCTGATTCCGACATTTAACCGTGTGCCATTGCGCTCATCCGTGAGCACATAATTGGAATTCATGATGTAAGTGCCCGGAGCGTAGTTGAACACATTGTTGATGTCGCAAAATAACGTGAACCTGCGATCCAGCCGGTATTGGATGTTGAGATCCAGCGTCCTGTCCTCAAAGAAATAGCTGCGGGACAGCGGATTTTCATTGTAAGCGCCCAGATAACCCGCGTTGTAATTATAGAAAGCCCGGACGAGCCATTTTTTATAACGGAAAGTCGCGCCGGCATTCGCCGACCACGGCTTGAAGCCGGGAATTTGCGTCCCGCCGATGTCCCCGGAAAACTGTCCCCTGCTTTCAAGCCAGGTCACATTTCCCATGACCGAGACCCGCCGCCACAGGCCCGGCAGGAACGTGAGGTCTTTGGAAAAATTAAACTCCACGCCCCGCACGCGCGCGTTTTCCATGTTTGCATAGGTCGCATAATCGTATCCCTCGAACTGGCCGTCGAAGCCGTTGTCCGGCCCGGCGCCGATGAGGCTGGTCATCCGGCTTATGAAACCTTTCATTTCACGACTGAAGGCGCCTATTGTATAAAAACCCACATTTTTTGAATAATACTCGATGCTTATGTCGTAATTATCCGAGGTCATCGCGTGCAAATCGGGATTGTTTTCCGTGACCGTGCCGAGTCCGGTTGTGCTGTCGTTGCTCACCCTGATCATGGGCACGATTTGATTAATTCCCGGCCGGGCCATGCTGGTGGACCAGCTTGCCCGCGCCTGCAGATTCGGGCGCAATGTATAACGAAGGTGCGCGCCGGGGAACGCATCATCATACGCGGTCTCCTGGTCGGTGCTCACCAGCGGCTGATTGGCGTTGCGCTGGTAGCTGCCGCGCAGCTTCTGCCGGGTCTTTTCCACGCGCACCCCGGCGAGCAAATACAATCTGTTCCAGAAGTGGGCCTCGCCCATGAGGTAGGCCGCGGGGACGACCTCCCACACCCGGGATTCGGGGTTTGTGACATCGGTGGCCGAACGCGTAAAATATTCCGGGTGCGCATCAAACAATGCCTTCACTTTCCCATAGTCCCACCTGCCCATGCGGGGATAAAAATCATGGAAAAGTCCATAATCGGAATCCGAACGGGAAAACTGCGGCATGGCCAGCCCCGTGCCGTCTCCATTATACGTCCAGTTTTCGGTATTCGACAGGGCGGCGTAGTCTCTGACACGGATTGACGCCCCTGCTTGAAATGCGAGTGGGAAGCCCGCCTTTGAGAATGAATGCCGCCAGTCAATTTTCACCTCCCTTGTCTCGTCTTTCACGCTCATGGGGCCCTTTTGAAGGGCCGCTCCGGTGTAGATTGAAGGGTTCGCGCCGGCAAAAATGAGATTGTCGCCATACGTCTGGCTCAAAACCGGGCGCTTTTTGTCCCGTGCCGAATCCAGGGCGACGCCGACGCCTATATTGGAGGCCGTGGCCAGAAAATCCTGATAATAACTGTCGTCAGTCGAATAACCGTAGCTTGCCTCAAGCCGCAGCCAGCCTTCATTCAAGGCCAGTTTTCCTCCCAGAGCGATTTTATAGAGGTCCCTTTTTCGCGGATTGATTCCGGCGCCGTTCTGCACGGTCGCGTTCAGCAGCTCCGTGTAATCCTCCGTGAAGCCGGGGGCGACGGATGCCGTGCGGGTCGCCGTCATCATCGGCGTGGCGCCCGCCTCAATGGCGGCCCGGCTCACCACATTATAGTCGGCGACCCGGCCGTTTCCGGAGAACCGGTAATCGTATCTGTCCAGGTCATAATCAAAATGGGTGTAATTTCCGCCCAGCCAGAGCGAAAGCCGGGGATTCACCCTGTAATCAAACTTGAGGCTGGCGCCGCTCCGCACGCGGGTGGTGCAGTCATCCAGAAGTCGCAGGCGCGTGTTGACCACGGTTTGCGGGGAGGGGGTCGCGTAGGTCAGCGAATTTTGCAGGCGGTCCCGCGTATTGTATGTCTTGGAGTAACTTCCCGCCAGGGTGATGCCCATGTTTCTTCGGGCGCCGAAGGTGTCGAGATAGGTGAATGCGGCGCTGGGGGTCCACTCCGTGTCACGGCGGTAGCTGTTCCAATTGTAGCCCACGCGATAGCTGATCAGGCGGTCGGACATCTCGAAGGCCGATTTGGTGACCAAATTGATGTTTCCCCCCAGGGAGTCGGCCGGCATGTCAGGGGTGGGGGCTTTCGTCAGCCTTAGTGCGCTGATCAACTCCGCCGGTATAATATCAATCGAAAACGCCCGCCCGCTGGCGTCATCGTTATTGGCGGTGGCCAGGTTGGAACCGTCCATGGACACGGTGCTCATGCTCGATGGCATGCCGCGCACGGAGACACTTTGTATGTCGCCATTGACCTTTCCCTGGGCTATGCCGGGGAGTCGCTGGAGGAAATTGCCGATGTTGCCATCGGCGACATTGCCGAAGGCGTCCATGGCAATGATGTTCATGATATTCGGGGCGTTTTTCTGGGCGACGATGGCGGCCGCGTTGCCCTCGCGCTCCCCCGTGACCACAAATTCGCTGAGTTTATATATTTCCGACTGGAGCTCGAAATCCAGCGAGGCGGTCATCCCGGCGCGCACGGTCACGGCCTGTTCCGCGTCCTCCAGGCCCATGTAGGAAACCCGCACGGCGAACCCGCCCGCGGGCACGTCGCTTATGATAAAGCGGCCGGTTTTATCCGTCTGCGTTTGCCGGGCGATTTCAGGGATCGCCACGGTCGCGCCTTCAAGGTAGGCGCGGGAGGCGGCGTTCAGCACCGATCCCCGCACCACCCCGGTGCCTTGAGGCTGGCGGCCGGCGCCGGCTTCCTGGGCCGGCAACGGGCCGGCGGCGGTGAATGCAAGCAGGAGCGCTCCGAAGAGCATGGGGAGACAGTCTGGTGTTTTCATGGTGAAGCTGGTTAAGCGGGGGGAATGTTTTGGAGGTTTTTATAAAAGCGGCCCCGCCTCCGCGAAGGAGGGGACGGCGGTTGATGTTGTCATGGTGTCATCGCGCTGGATGCCAGATCGTGGCGGCGATATGATTGTTTGGGATGGCCTTGGTGGTGTAATAATACACAATGACAATGCCGCCGTCGGGGCGCGGCGCGGCCCGGGTATAGCCGATGTCCCATTTGCGGGCGTCCTTGCGAAGGACAATCTCCTTCGACCACCCGGCGCCGTTGTCCTGGCTGATTTTGGCGGCCAGCCCGAACGGGGGGTTGCGGCGGCTGCAATAAATGGCGGCGACGGAGCCGTCCTGCAAGGCGAGCAAGGACACCGGATTGCCGCCGCCCTTTTCCAGCACGCCGAGGTGCCGCCACGTGCGGCAATTGTCGGTGCTTTCGTATATGTCCGTCCATTTGGCCCGTTCAAAGCGCTGCCGCAGCGCGCAAATGAAACGGCCGCCGGTCAGTTTGACCGCCGAGGGCATTATGGAAAATATCACCTCCGATTTTCCTTTGATATCATCACGCCTTCCCGCGGCATCAAGGATGTCGCCGCCAATCCACGAGAGGAACCGGAATGTCTTCGTCCCGTCGGTGGTCTCAAGCGCGCATGAGCGCGAGTAGGTCGCCCCGCGTCGGGTGACGCGCGCGGTCATGAACACGATGCAGGAGGATTTTCCCGTCACAATATAGCTGGTTCTTGCTTCGCTCGCATAATCAAAGCCGGGAAGCTGGTAAGGCCCCTCCCAGCGGCGCCCCCGGTTTTGGGAGACATAAAACGAACCGCCCCGGAGTTTCATGGCAAAGCCGGGATGCGTGAGATCGAACCCGCCCGGCGAGGGAACGGGGATTCGTTCGCCCTCCCGTTGCTGGCGGAATTTCTCCTCGTCGCCGATATAGTCAGGCAATCCGATTTCGGGGTGAGCCTCCGCCGTCCATGTCTCCCCGCCATCCAGACTGCGGGCGAACATGATTTCCTTGGGGCTGTTGCGATCCACGCTGTGATCGCCGTCCGTCTCCACGAAGGACGCCACTTCAAATGCGGTCAGGATTTCACCGCCCCAAGACCAGATGCCCTCGTTCGCCGGCCAGCCTGCAAACTTGTCGTCTTGGGAATATACAACGAGATTTCTTACTTCAGGGGCGGCGAGGGAAAAGGAGACGGCGACACAATAAATGGCCAACCCTTTTAAAAACAAGCAGATGGAATTGACGGGGGGGGGGGGGGGCGTCATGGAAGTTTTTTGTTTTTGGAGGGGGGGGTTCGGGGGGTGGCGGCGGCGGGGGTGGTTTTGCGGGGGGATGGGAAAAAC
>JAITDF010000100.1 GCA_031282705.1 Opitutaceae bacterium
CTCATTCAGCTCGGGCTCCATCCGCCGAAACTTCCGCTCCAGCTGTTCGATAATCTTTTTGTCTCTCATGTCCGGAATCATGCAGGGGAGGCCTTAATTTGCCACATTATATTTTTACGGTCCATAAGGGTGCTTTGAAAAAGCATGTCCCGCGCGGAGGCGCGGGGAACCAAGCAGGGCAAGCGTCCCGCTTGCCTGGCGGCGCGCAAAGCGCGCCGCCCAAAAGTGGCGGGAGCATCCTGCTCCCGTCAGGCAAGCGGGACGCTCGCCCTACTTCCCAATCCGGCAAGCGGGACGCTTGCCCTACACCTCAATCTGGCAAGCGGGACGCTTGCCCTGCTTGGTTCCGCGTGAGGCATGATTTTTCAAACTGCCCTTAAACGAAAAAGCTCCATTGGCGGCGACGGCGGTCAGAAAAACATCGCCTCGCCGAGCGCGTCCTCGGGGGAGAGGAGCGCGGCGGTGCCTTCCAGGGTGGCGCGGTTGTGGTTGTAATGGGTCTCGAAGCAGGCGGAATTTTTCGCGATGTTGGCATGCCAGCGGAAGGAGCGGCGCGCCGGCGCGTCGTATTCGAAGGAGAGCGCGAGGGCGTCGGGCTCGGGCGCGGGTTGCGCGGTGCATTCGATGGACGGCGCGTCCGGCGGGCGCGCGCCGTCCGCGCCGGTGCCGTCCGCGCCGGTGCCGTCCGTGCGGGTGCCGTCCGCGCGGGCGCCGTCCGCGGCGGTGCCGTCCGCGGCGGCGCGGGCGGCGCGGGCGCAGGCGGCGGCGCGGTCGCGCGCCCAGTCGAGAAGGACGCGGCCCTCGGCGGCGAGGCGCGGGGCGGCTTGCACGCGGATGGCGCGGAGTCCGCCGGCGATGTCGGCGGGCGCGATGCCGCCGAGGTATTGGCCGATGGTCTGGCGGACGGGAAGGATGCGCGCGAAGGCGAGATCGCGCACGGCACCGGGATGCGGCCAGGAAAAATCGAGAAACCCGCCGGGAGCGGCGGCGGAATCGAGGATGACGCGGCGGGAGCGGCGCAGCAGGTATTGGTAGTCGTTCAGGCGGGTGGTGGAGGCGAAGCGGTGCGCCCAGTAATAAAGCGGGAGGTCGGCGGACAGGCAGATGGAGACTTGGTTTTCCAAAAACCGGCGCGCACTCATGGGATAGGAGAGCATGACAAATTCGCAGCAACGGGTGTCGCCCTTGGTTTTCCCGAGGTGGCATTCGCCGTGGATCTTGGCGCGGTAGTCGCCCGTGGTGTCGTCGAGCGGGAGCGGGCAGAGGACGACGACGCGGCAGGGGTGGCGGCGGGAAAAGTTGACGGCGATCTGGAATTGCGCGGCGCCGTCGGCGGGCGTGGCGCCGAAGCCGAGGTGCAGGACGAGGTTGAGCTGGGTGGCCTTGGCGTCGTCGCTTTCGGGCGCGGGGCGTCCGGCGACCGCGTAGTCACCCCACATTTTCGCGAGGCCTTTGCTGATGGAGCCGACGGGGATGTCGAAACCGGGAAGCGTATCGAAGACGGACATGGGGAAATTTAATGGTGAGCCCATTGATAATAACCAAGCGATTTGCCGCGATCGTATGCAAAAATATATCCGCCATTATTCCGGTATCTTTTTTCAAAAAACAATCCGTCTTTTATTGTCCACTCCATTGCTTTGATCATTGCTTCGCAGGTTTCCACGTTGGGATTTTTATCAAATTGAATCTCAAATTGCTTCCATTTCTCACGATCAATAAACGAGCATCGGGCAGTCGCCGGGGCAATAATTTCTTCCAATAAAAATCCTTCTTTTTTCGCAAAATCGACAAATTCTTTCTCGGAAATATTAAACCGGGCCTCCCGGATGAAAATCGCCTTGTAAAATGTCATGGAACTGGCGCCCGCTGGAAGCCATGACACCGATTTCACATTCACCCCTTTGTCAACCGTGGTGAATTCGTGATGGAGAAAGGCGCACGAGCCCAATGCCATGACGATGGCAATTAATGTGCATATTACTATTACTATGGTCTTGCGGCGTTTTGTCATCACGGCTGCCTCCAGTGGTGCCCGCCGGCGGCGAGGAGCATGTCGGCGGAGGCCGGGCCCCAGGAGCCGGCGGCGTAGGTGTCCATGCCTTTGCGGCCGGCGGCGGCCCAGGCTGCGAGCACGGGGGTGTAGAGTTTCCACGAGGCCTCGGTTTCGTCGCCGCGGATGAAGAGGGTGCCGTCGCCGGTCATCGCGTCGAGGACGAGGCGTTCGTAGGCCTCGGGGGTGTCGGAGCCGAAGGTCGTGCTGTAGCGGAAGTTCATTTTCACGGGTTGCGCGCGGGTGGCGAGGCCGGGGACTTTGCCGTTGAAAATGAGGCCGAGCCCCTCGTCGGGCTGGATCTGGAAGGCGAGGGTGTTGGGCGCGAGGTTGATGTGCGCGCTTTCGGAAAAGACGGTCCCCGGCGGGCGTTTGAATTGTATCGCGATTTCGGATACGCGGCGGGCCATGCGCTTGCCGGAGCGGAGGTAGAAGGGGACGCCCTGCCAGCGCCAGTTGTTGATGCGGAGGCGGATGGCGGCGTAGGTTTCGGCGGCGGATTTTTGGGAGATGCCGTCTTCGCCGAGGTAGCCCCCGACCTGTTTTCCGCCCATCATGCCGGGGGCGTATTGGGCGCGGGCGGTGTCGCCGCCGGCGCCGGGGGCGAGCGGCTGGATGGCTTTGAGGACTTTCACTTTTTCGTCGCGCACGGCCTCGGCGTCGAACGACACCGGCGGCTCCATCGCGGTGAGGGCGAGGAGTTGCATGGTGTGGTTTTGAATCATGTCGCGGAGCGCGCCGCTTTGCTCGTAGTAGCCGCCGCGGGCGCCGACGCCGACCTCCTCGGCGACGGTGATCTGGACGTGGTCGATGTAGTTGCGGTTCCAGAGGGGCTCGAAGATCGCGTTGGCGAAGCGCTGGACGAGCAGGCCCTGCACGGTTTCTTTGCCGAGATAGTGGTCGATGCGGTAAACCTGGCGCTCCTGGAAAACGGAGGCGATGGCGCGGTTCAGCCCGCGGGCGGAGTCGAGGTCGCGACCGAAGGGTTTTTCGATGATGATTTTCGAGTGCGCCGGCCGGCCGGGGTGGCGCGAGGCCAGGCCGCTGGAGCCAAGATGCGCGATGATGGGGGCGAAGACGGACGGCGGGGTGGAGACGTAGAAGAGAACCTGCACGTCGCGCCCGAGTTTTTGCTCGATCGCGGCGATGCGCCCGGCGAGGCGGGTGAAGGCGGCGGGATCATCGTAGTCGCCGGCGACATAGGAGGTGCCGGCGGCGGCATGGCGCCAGACATCGGGGTTGAGTTCGCGACGCGAGAACTCGCGGATGGCCCGCGCGGCGATGTCGCGAAATGCGTCGTCGGAAATGGGTTTGCGGCCGTAGCCGACGAGGAAGAAATCGGCGGGGAGCAGGTTGTCGAAGCCCAGATTGTAAACGGCGGGGATGAGCTTGCGGGCGGTGAGGTCGCCGGACGCGCCGAAGATGACGACGACGGTGGGCGGGGCGCCGCGGTGCCGGCTGAGACCTTGGAGAAACGGGTGGCGGGTGGATTCGCTTTCGCTCATGCGGATGGCGGTGAGGGCGTTGGATGGAGATGCGGAACGAGCGGAAAGTCTCGGACGGGGCAAGGGAATGGCAAGCGGTTATGCGAAAGGTCATGCGAAACAATCAAGGGAGGTTGCGCGGAGAGGCAGGGCGGGGCCGCCGGCGAAACCGGCACCGGCGCCCCGGAGAATGGGCGGCACGGAGGCGGAACGGACGGCACGGAGGCGTCCTCCTCCCCAAGGTCCCGGACGCTTCCACCGCGCCACCCTCCGCGCAAAATTTGGAAATCCCCGCCAAACCCCTGTCAACTTTCGGGAGATTCATCCGTCTATCACGCTTTCCGCCATGAGAAACAACATCAACCGCCGCCGTTTTCTGCGCTACACCGCGACAGGCGGCGCAGGATTACTGGTTTCCGCACGTTTGCCTGGCCAGTCACAGGCAGACACCGCAGCGTCCTCGAAAAACAACCCCGCATCAAAATTTGAACAGCGCACCCTCGGCCGCACCGGCATGAAACTCCCCGTCCTGAGCATGGGGGTGATGCGCGCGGACAACCCGAACCTCGTCAAGGCCGCCATGCGCTCCGG
>JAITDF010000157.1 GCA_031282705.1 Opitutaceae bacterium
CCCTGCCAAAATCTGCCGACTGCGTAACATCAGTTACGAAACTGATGTTACGCGAAAAAAACAGGTCCGCAACAAAGCGCGAGCTTCCAATGTCAACCCCGGAGGGATGCAACGTTTCACCCCCGAATGGGCGGCAGCAGCAACCATTGCCCCGCAGGGGCAAACCAACGCCGCCGCCGTTCCTCCGGGAGGGTCCCGTAGATGACATGAGGTGGCCAGGCCGGCGGGGAACGCGCAACCTGACCGCCTCATGTCATCTACGGGACGCGGGTGTTGCGGGGAGCGTGGTCACGGGGCTGAAGCCTCGTGCCACCGCTATCACGCCCCTGCGGGGCTTCATTGTCTCATCGAAAACAGCGGCGGGCCGCCGTCGTAGCGCAGACTTTCAAGTCTGCTTCCGAAAGCGCATGCGCCGTATTTATGGCGTGCCTCTTTTTGCGGGTCTCCGGCCCGGAAGCAGGTTTGGAAACCTGCGGTACCTGGCGCTGCCGCGCCGGCGCGAGACATTGCCGCGCCGGGCGGCCTGTCGTAGCGCAGACTTCCAAGTCTGCTTCAACGCTTGCGCCGGGTTCGCGGGTTGTTTGCGGGGCCGGGCTTTTTGCGGACCTCCGGCACGAAGCAGGTTTGGGTTCGGGCGGAGCGACAGCCTGCCACGGAGCGACAGTCTGCCTGCCTGCGCTTCATGCCGCATCGGAAAGCAATTTTCACCGGCAAAGGTATCAGAGGCCGCCCGCGCCTGCGTGCGCGGCGAGGCGGCGGGCGTGGATGAGGCAGACGCAGTCGCTGCCGTCCCCGGTGCGGAGCCAGCGCGGAGCCAGCGCGGCGAAGGCCCGGTCCATCGCGCGGCGCAGGCCGCCGACCTCGATCAGCACGATGCCGTCCGGAGCAAGGCGCGCGGCGGACTGGCGCAGGAGTTTTCCAATGATGTCGAGCCCGTCCCGCCCGCCGTCGAGCGCGAGGCGCGGCTCCTTGCGAAACTCCTCCGGGAGCGCGTCGCAGACGCGGCTGGGTTCGTAGGGCGGGTTGCTGAGAATCACGTCGTAGCGCGCGGGCGGCACGGTGTCGAACACGTCGCTGCGATGCAGCGTGACGCGGCGGGCGAGGCGGTGCGCGGCGACGTTGAGGCGCGCGACTTCGAGCGCGCCGGGCGACAGGTCGATGGCATCGACGGCGGCCTTGGGAAAATGTTTCGCCAGCAGGATGGCAAGGCAGCCGGAGCCGGTGCAGACATCGGCGATGCGGCGGATTTTTTCCGGGGCGGGCATGGCGGGGGTGCCGCCGCCGGCAGTGAGGGTGTCGCCGGCGGCACCGGCGGCGAGGGCGGGGATGATTTCCAGAAAATAGGAGCGCGGGATGAGCACGCGTTCATCGACGTAAAAGCGCAGGCCGCCGAGCCAGGCTTCGCGCGTGATGTAGGCGGCGGGGACGCGCCCGGCGACGCGGCGCCGGAGGACGGCGCGCAGGGCGGCGCGTTGCGCGGGGTCGAGCGGGCGGTCGAGCACGGCGGGGTCGCTGTCGAGCGGCCAGCCGAGCGTGTGGAGCAGGAGGTAGAGCGCCTCGTCATGGGCGTCGGCGGCGATCTGGCCGAGGGCGAGCCCGGCGCGCGCGTAGGCGTCGATGGCAAAGGCAAGCCAGGCGCGGAGCGTGGCAAGTTGCGGGGGGACGGGCAGGGCGGAAGGGGCGGAAAAGGAGGGCGGGGCGGAAATTTGGGATTTGGGATTTGGGATTTTCGATTGGGCCGGCCGCCGCTGTCGCCCGGAGGGAGCGGGCCGGTTATGGGCACCGCCCGGAACGGCCATGCGGCGGCGCGCGCCGTGACTCGCGGGATGGGTCTTGGCATCGGCGGGCCCCGGCCCCGGCCTTTGATGCCTGCCGGCACCGTTGCCGTCGGCGGCGGGTTTGCAACCCATTAGGTTACAAGTTGGCCTGGTGACGGCGGCGCCGGCAGCAGCGGCGCCGGCAGCGGGGTGTTTTTTGCGGGCGCTTTTTTTCACGTCAACACGTTCAAAAGAAGGCTGAACGGCACAAAGGCCCAACCAAGGAGCGTGGTGAGCAGGGCGCGGGTGAACGGGACATTGATCAACAACATCAGGATGATCCACCCGAAACGGGCAAACGAAACGTAGGCGACCTCGCTCATGCCGAACCAATACATGAGGAATTTCGAGCCGTCGAGCGGCGGCACGGGCAGGAGGTTGAACATCATGAGGCTGACGTTGATGATGATGATCGTTTTCAGGAGTTCCAGCAGGTTGGGATTCACGGCCCCCGTGCGAAACGCCAGCGCGAGCGCAAGCGTGCCGGCAAGCGCCAGCATGCAATTCATCAGCGGCCCGGCGATTGTGACCCAGGCGCGTTGCGAGGTGCGGGGGAGGTTTCGCGGGTTAATGTAAACGGGCTTTGCCCAGCCGATCACTGCGAACCCGATGACGATCGCGATCAACGGCATGAGGACGGTGCCGATGGGGTCGATGTGCGCGAGCGGATTGAACGTCACCCGCCCTTCGCGCCTCGGCGTGTCGTCGCCGAACCTGTCGGCTGTCCACGCATGGCCCCATTCGTGCGCACTCAGGCTGAGGACGACAATCAAGTAGGACATGAGGTATGTGATGATTTGGCTGGTTGAGAAGTTCATGCGGGAAAGAGCGGATTCGGCATCCACGGTAATCCCGCCCCCTTTTATGAGGGCGCGAGCGTGGATGATTGGGGCTCGTCTTTAACGGCTGGACCCGGCGGCGCGAAGGGAAAAACGCGGGGACGGGGAATTTTTTAGCCGCCGCCGTGGCGTGGCAGCAGCAGCCGGGGCGAACAAAATCAGGAACAAAATCAGGGATAGGTTAGAAACGAATGTCCCCCTTGCCCATGACGAAGCGGATTCCGTGCTTGCCCTTCCGCGGGCCGCGCATTTCAGTCGCCGGCGAAATGAACAACTGATTGCCAGCCGCCTTCCGCGCCGTTGACGGGCGAGCCGGCTCCCGAATCGGGAGCGGTCCTTCGCGACAAAAACCGCAACGGCGCCGCCGCGCGAAACCATTCCCCTCGCGCGACGCGCCAGCCGGGGCGGCTGAAAAACACCGGGCCGCGCCGCGCCGCGCGCATCCGTGTTTCCACATGCCGGCCTCGCATCCGCTCTCCGACCACACACGCCACGCCACGCCTTTTCCCCATTCCATTCCGCAATCCGAATTCCGCCATCCGCAATCATGCTGACCCTCCACGATCTTTCCTACGACCACGAAGACGGCGCGCCGCTCTTCGACCGCCTCAACTTCACCTTCCGCGCGCACCGCCACGGCTTGGTCGGCGCAAACGGCGCCGGCAAATCCACCCTCGCGCGCCTCCTCGCCGGACAACTCGCACCCACGCGGGGAACCATCACGAAACCGGCCCGGCTCTCGGTGCGTTATCTCCCGCAGGACGAGCCGCGCGCCGCCATCACCGCCGCCGGCGGTGCCGCTGGCGCCGTCGCTGGCGCCACCAGCGCCGCCACTACCGCTACCGCCAACGCCGCTGCCGCCACCAGCGCCACCGCTACCGCTACCGCCGACGCCATCACCGCCGCCACCGCCGCCGCCAGTGCCGCCGCCACCGTCGCCGACGCGCTTGAGGATTTCTGGGCCGGACTCGACGCGCCGCTCCCCGACTGCGCCCGCGCCTGGCTCGACTCGCTCCCCGACGAACGCGCCTTGCGCGACCTCAGCGGCGGCGAGTGGCTGAAACTCCGCCTCCTGCGCCTCCTCGCCAACCCCGGCGCGCACGGCGACGACTTCCTCATCCTCGACGAGCCCTCCAACCACCTCGACGCCGGAGGCCGCGCCATCCTCGTCACGCTCCTCCGCGCCTGGGCCGGACGCGGCCTCGTCATCATCACGCACGACCGCCAGCTCCTGCACCACGTGGACGAAATCGTGGAACTCACCCCGCGCGGCCTCCGCGGTTTCCCCGGCGCGTTCCCCGAATACTGGGAGCAGCGCCGGCACGCCCGCGCCCTCCAGTCCGAACAACTCCGCCAGGCCCGCCGCGACAAAAAACACGCGGAGCGGCAGCACCGCGAAAAACTCGCCGCGCAGGAAGCCCGCATGAGGCAGGCCGCGCGCAACGCCTTCGCCGCCGGCCTCCCGCGCATCATCCGCAACGCCCGCAAACGCGAGGCGCAGGCCACGCTCGGCAAACTCGACCGCGCCGCCTCCGGCGCCGACGCCGCCGCCGGCGAACGCCTCCGCGAAGCCATCGACGCGCTCGACCGCGACCCGTTTCTGCGCCTCGATTTCGCCTCCGCCGCGCCCGCCGCCGGGCAGGTTTTCTTTGCCGCCCGCGACCTCAACATCCGTTTCACCGGCGCCCCCGCGCCCCTCTGGCCCGCGCCGCTCGACTTCACCATGTCCGGCTCCGAACGCTGGCGCATCCACGGCCCCAACGGCTCCGGCAAGAGCACCCTGCTCGCCGCCCTCCTCGGGCGCACCGCGCGCGACGGCGGCGGCGGCAACGCCGCGCGCGACGACAGCGGCAACAACGGCGCGCGCGACGGCGGCGGCAACAACGGCGCGCCCGCAATCCCGCCCGTTTCCCCGCCCGTTTCCCGGCCCGCAACCCCGCCCGCCGCCGCCTTTGAACTCACCGGCGAACTCCGCTGCTCCGCGCGCCCGCTGCACCATCTCGACCAGCACCAGACGCTCCTGCGCGACGACCAGTCCCTGCTCGACCAGCTCGCGCCGCACACCCGCTTCACGCCCGCGCAACTCCGCAACGAACTCGCCTTCTACGGCTTCACCGGCGCGCGCGTCGCGCAACCCGCCGGCACGCTCAGCGGCGGCGAACGCATGCGCGCCGCGCTCGCCCGGCTCTTCCTCGCCGGGTCGATTCCCCAGGCCATCCTGCTCGACGAGCCGACGAACCACCTCGACTTCCAAAGCCAGGAATTGCTTGGGCACGCATTAAAAAACTACCGCGGCCTCCTCGTCCTCGCCACGCACGACACCGCCTTCGCCGCCTCGCTCGCCATCACCCATGAACTCCTGCTGGCATCCGCGCCCCCATCGCAAGACAGGCCGGCATTCGCGAACCTCTAAAAATTCATTTTGAACAGAAGGAAACAAAGGAAACGAAACAAAGAAAACCCCTTTGATGGCGCAACGCGCCGCTGTCCTTTGGGATTTGGGATTTTGGGATTTGGGAGCGCAGCGACCCAAGCAGGGCAAGCGTCCCGCTTGCCAGACGGGAGCAGGATGCTCCCGCCGCTTCGGGACGGCGCGATTGCGGCGCGCTTTGCGCGCCGGCTGGCAAGCGGGACGCTTGCCCTGCGTTTTTCACCCCGGCGGTTTCGCTTTTCGCTTCCGGTTTCATTCCGCATTCCGCTTTCCGCATTTCGCATGTCGGCGACGATGGTGAACTGTTTGTCGCCGAGGTTGGCGGGGATGACGGGGCGGACGCGCACGTCGGGGCCGCCGAGGTCCCATTCGGCGCGGTCGATGGACTGGTTGTATTCGCGGCCGAGGGCGACGGCGTTGTCGCGCCAGGCGTAGAGCTGGCCGAGGCGGGCGTGGTCGGCGCGGAGGGCGGCGATGGTGGCGGCGGGGACGCCGAGGGCGGCGCCGATTTCTTCGAGGCCGGTGATGTGGTTGCCGGCCCAGATGAAGCGGTTTTGCTTGTCGGCCGGGAAGTATGCGCGGGTGGCATGCATGGTTT
>JAITDF010000164.1 GCA_031282705.1 Opitutaceae bacterium
CAGCGGACGCTTCCAATTTTGCAAAAAGTGCGCTCCGCCCCTGCCGCCGCCGTCACGCGCGCTCCGCCCCCGCGGTCCGATTGCCAAGCCGCCACGGCCGTCTTCACCGGGTGCGCGCCATCGCCGGTCGCCAGTATGGCCGGAAACCAGAATAATAACGGGCGGGCGTCGGTGAGCTTGGGATTTCATTTCAATATGGTAATTGCTTGATTATAATGGTTGCCATCACATGTTACTCGTGTCCGTGCATGACACGCCGTGCTTCACGCACGGAGAGGAAGCTGACAAAAATCCATCGCCCGGGAATGTCAGGGCATGGGCTGGATGCTATTATGAGAACGAAGCCGGACTATCTGCGAAATAATATCAAGGGATTAAAATTGTTGTTCCTCCAGTCTGTCACCGGGGCTTGCGCGGCGCCGTTTCCCGTCCGGGACCACCGCCGTCAGCGGGCGCCCCCGCCGCCGCCAGCATCGCCTGCTTTATTTCCTCACGGCGTTCGGGAGGAAAGCGGTGCACGGGCACCGAGACGCTGACGGCCACAAGCGGCTCGCCCATCGAGGCCAGCGGCACGGCAATGCATGCGACACCGGGAACCGTTTCCTCCTCCTCGGACGCCCAACCGCGCTCCCGGGTGGCGTCGAGTTCGTTTTTGAGCGCGGACATGGCGGCGCGGCGTTTTGACGAAGGCAGGGCCGCGCCGATTTTTGCGATCAGGCGTTCGCGCTGCACTTCATGAAGATTGGCGACCACCGCCCGGCCAAGCGCGGTGGTATGAAATGCATCCCTCGCGCCGGGTTTCACAATCCAGCGCAATGGCTGCGTCGTCTCCAGCACGTGCGCATACCGGATATAAATCCCTTCCAGCACCCCGAGGTTCACGGTCTCGTCAAACTCAGCGTGCAGGCTTCGCATGAGCGGAAGCGCCTTGTTGCGCAGGCATTCATCGCGGCCATATTCGCGCAGCGAATTGAGGCGCTCGGAGAGCCGGTAGGAGCCGCGCTCCTCCTCCTGCTCGACATACCCCAGGTCCCTGAGACTCCGCAAGATGCGAAATGCGCTTGGTTTCGGCTGGCGGCTCTCTTCCGCCAGTTCGGAGAGACTTAGCGACCGGCCGGCACGGGCAAGCACTTCAAGGATGGAAAAAGCTTTGTCTAATACTGCGATGGCCATGCCGTTTTCTCTCTTTGAACGCCGCGTTTCGTCAAGTGAAATGTCATTTAACTCCATTGTTTAATGTATATATTGCGGAAATCCCCATCCGAATTTCATTGCGAGCGTCCCCGCGCATCGACGCGCCATCTGGCGGCGATTTCATGGCGCCGCACCACCATCACTTCGTCGGCAAGGTTTACCACGGTGCAGACATGGGCGGGGACAAAGGCCACGCGCTCGCCCACGCGCAGCGCATCCGCCCCGGCACCGCTCGCATAGCCGTGCTCCTCGTTCACACGCGACACGGCGATGTCCCGTCCATCCGCGGGCAGCGCAAACAGGCCCGAGGGTGTGCGGTCGGATGAGAATGTCTTCGACCCTGCATCGATCAATGCCAGGCCCGGCGCGGGTTTGTCCACCACGGTGGCGAGGACATGGAGCGCGATTGCATCCGGGCACATCACACCGGTCACGAGTGACAGCGCGAGGTCGCCGAACACATACGCGCCCGGCCGCACAGCCCGCACCCGCCCGGCGGATCGGGCGGCGATCGCGTGCGCGGTCACGCTGCATCCGGGCCACAGGGGCAGCCCCGGGTCAATCGTGTCGCGGATTGCGCACAGGGATTCGAGCATCGCCTCCAGCCTCGCGTCGTCCGCTGAAAAGGGCGCGCCGTAAAACCATCCTTCGTGCGTGTAGAATCCCCGCAGCTCAAGATGGGCGCACCTGGCAATAAGGGAGGCAAGCCGCTCCGCGCCGGCGGCGTCCCGCACGCCTTCGCGGCCGAGGCCGGTGTCAACCGCCATCATGACCGGGAGTTTTCGGCCCGCCTTTTCGGCCAGTTTTTCCAAGGCCAGGGTCTGCTCCGCGCCGGTCGCCGCGACGCGGAAATCGTCGAGGCTGTCCGCCAGCCTTGCGACACGCCGCGCCTGCCTTGGGTCAACCAGCGAGTGCGCGACAAAAACTTCCCGCGCGCCCGAGGCCAGCATCGCCTCGGCCTCGCCGAGCTTGGCGCAGGTGAGCCCCCGCGCGCCGGCGGCGAGCTGCCTTGCGGCCACCGGCACGAGCTTGTGCGTCTTGATGTGCGGGCGCAACTCCACCCCGGCCGCATCGCACGCGCGCTGCATTCCGAGGATGTTGCGTTCCAGCCGCTCCTCGTCCACGAGAATCGCGGGCGTCGGCAGGTCGTCGATGGTTTGCGGCGCGATCATGGGGTGGCGGTCACATTTTCCCAATTTGTCCGACCGTCAGTCCGCCATCGACGACAAGGACCTGCCCGGTGATATACGAGGCGGCGGGCGAGAGCAGAAATGCCGCCGCGCCCGCGCAATCCTCCGGCCGTCCGATGCGGCCCAGCAGGGTTTTCTTTTCATAATGGCGTTCCTTTTCCGGCTGCGCTTTCAGCCATGGCGTGGTGAGCCGCGTATAAATCAGGCCGGGCGCGAGTCCGTTTACGCGGATGTCGTGCGGGGCGAGCGCTTGGGCGAGCGAGCGGGCGAGCATGACCAGTCCCGCCTTGGAGGTGTCGTAAACCGTGCAGCCTTCCTCCGGCTGGAAGCCGTTGGTCGAGGAGACAATCAGCACCGCGCCGGGGCGCCTCCGCTCCACCAGCGCGCGGGCGAAATTCTGCACGAGGAAATAGACCGAGCGCAGGTTGATGGACATCACGCGGTCCCATTCCTCCGTCGTTACTTTCAGGAAGTCGCCATCGCCGGGCACGCCGGCGTTGCACACCAGCAGGTCCAGGCCGGGCTTCTCCCGCAGCGCCGCCGCGACGAGCGCCGCGGGCGCGGCCGCGTCGGAAAGGTCGGCGCGCACAAACGCCGAGCCGGCAGGCATGGCATCGGGCTGCGCGGTGCTGCCGTGGAAGACAACATGCGCGCCCGCCTCGCACAACCCGAATGCGATGGCGCGGCCGATGCCCTTGGTGGAGCCGGTGACGAGGGCGGTGTTACCCGCGAGTGAGAATGCTTTCATCTTTTAATCGGAGCAGGGAAAGGAGGTTGTCGTGCGCGATGACGGAGACGGTTTTTTCGGGAAGCGAACGCAGGCAGGCTATCTCCTCCTCGTAAGTGCTGCGAAGCGAAATCAAACCGGCCTCGCCACCGGCCACGAAAGTCTGGAAAGGCGTGTCGGATCCCCAAATCAGCTTCGAGGGGTAGCGTTCCGCCAGCACGGCCAGCACCGCCGCCGGGTCGCGGTAATCGGCCTCCAGCCGGCGCGCCGGCGGGGCGGCAAACCCCAGCCCTTGCGCCGCGCCCTGGCAGTGGATGCGGTGCGCCGAGCAATCGAACCACGTGTTGGGAAGCTCCGCGACACGATCAAGAAAAACGCGGTCGAACCGGCACGAATGCGCCAGGCAGAACCGCACCGCCGGCGCGGCCTCCGCGACCCGCAGGATGGCGCCCGCGTTTGACCACGGGTCGTTTGCGATGACGCTGGAGTGGATGAGAAAGGGCAGGTCAAACTCCTCCGCGAACTCCAGAAAACACCGCCCCTCGCCAAGCAGCGCGGTGATGCCGGCTTGTATCATCGTCGCCTGGATTTTCAGGCCGTGAAACGGAAACCGCCGGCGCAATTCGCGCAGGCCCGCGACCTGCGCCCCCGGCTCGCGCAACGGGTCGAGCATGGCAAACGGAATCGCGCGCCGCCCCAAGTCGGGAAATATCTCGTAAACCTCGCGCAGCATCCGCTCGTTCTCAAACGCGTAGGGCGTCCGCTCCGGGCCGCCGGGGACGAGCCGCCCGACGCGCATCGCATTCAAGTCGAACCACGCGTGGGCGACCATGGGAAACACCACCCAGCGGTCCACCCCGTGGCGCCCGCCCTCGGTGACGAGGGCGGGCAGGTCTTGCCCGTAGGGATAATGGCCGTTCAGGTAGAAAAAAAGATCCGCGCCGATGTGGTTGTGGCAGTCGATGATCATGCGGGCTGGTGTGGTGTGGGTGTCTCGCCGGTGTCCGCGGCGTGTTGCAGGCCACCGTGGCATTATTTTTGATCCCGGCAAGTATTTTGTTTGACGAAATTAAAATTTCATATTGTGAAACCATGCGGAAACAGAAACGCCGCTCCATCCATGTCGGCGCCAATCTTGTTCCACCCCGCAAATCATGCCTTATACATTCAACCGTTCCCATGAGTCATTTCAACGCGCCCGGAAAAGCATCGCCGGTGGTGTCAACAGCGGCATCCGCAAAATGGAGGCCCCCGTCCCGCTCTATTTCGAACGCGGTGAAGGGCCCTCCCTTTGGGACGTGGATGGCAACCACTACCTGGATTTCCAACTCGGGCAGGGTGCGATTCTCTATGGCCATGCCCCGGCGGGCATGGCGGAGGCCATCGCCGCGCAAGCCAGGCTTGGCACGCACTGGGCCGCGCAAAGCCGCTTGGAGATTGAAGTCGCCGAGCGGCTGCAATCCATGATTCCATCGGCCGAACTGGTGCGCTTCAACAACTGCGCGACGGAGGTTGTCATGGCGGCGTTCCGCCTCGCACGGGCGCACACGGGGCGTCCGTTGATCCTGCGCTTCGAGGGGCATTATCACGGATGGAGTGACGAGGGTACGGTCGGCGCCGGCACCCCGCCGTCAAGCTGGGGGGATGACGAGACCCCCGCCAGCTTCCATGCCAGCCAGGGTGTGATTGCTTCCGTGCCGGAACAATTCGTGGTCGCCCGCTGGAACGATCCGGAGCACCTCCGCCGCCGCGTCGATGCTTATCGCGGAAAAATCGCCGCCATCGTCTTCGAGCCCGTCGGCTGCAACACCTGCTGCATCGAGCCTGTCCCCGGCATGATGTCCGCCATCCGTGAATTATGCGACCGTGACGGCATGTTGATGATTGCCGACGAAACCATCACCGGATTCCGTTTCGGCGCGGGCGGCGCGCAGCACTGGCTGGGCATCAGACCCGACCTCACCATCATGGGCAAGGCCATCGGCGGCGGCACACCGTTTGCCGCGCTCGCCGGCACCCGAGCCGCCATGGCGAAAATCACCTCGGGCGAGGTGATGCACGCCGGCACCCTCAACGCCAACCCCCTCTGTCTGGCCGCCTCCAAATGGTGCCTCGACCAAATCATTGCACTCGGCGACCGGCATCCGGACGGCGTGTGCAGACTGGGGGAACGGCTGATGGCCGGCCTTGTGGAACTGGCCCGCGAAAACGGCATTCCTCTGCGCCCGCAGGGCCCCGGCTTGATTTTCCACGCGGTGATGCTGAAGCCCGGCGCGACCGGAGGCCCGGTGATCGATTACCGTGATTACATACGACGCCACGACGCCGCACGCTGGGCGCACCTGCGGCGCTGCCTGCTGGAGGAGGGCGTGCGCGCCATCGAACGCGGTCTCTGGTCGATCAGCCTTGCGCATCGCGACGAGCACATCGACGAGGCGTTGCGCCGCGCGGCCATCGCCTTCAAACGTCATGCTGCCGGCTGGGTGGCGAAAGCACTCCCCTCCATGCCGGCGATGGCCAAATAAGCAATCCCTGCCGCATGAAAAGACCTCGCATCCTTTACGCCGGACTGTTTCACGAGACCAACAGTTTCGTGGACCAGCCGACGCATTGGAGCGACTTCAACGTGTCACGCGGCGCGGCGATCCTCGCCAAGGAAGGCGACGCCTCCGTCACCGACGGTTTTCTCACGGAAGCACGCAAAGCCCGTTTTGACATTGTCCCTGCCATTGATGCCTGGGCCCTGCCCGGCGGCACCGTGCAGGACGCGGCATTTGAGAATTTTTGGAACGAGTTCGAAACCGCCGCCAGACCCGCGCTCGCCGACGGTGTGGACGGGGTCTTTCTTGTCCTGCACGGCGCGATGGCGACGGAAAGCCACGCCGATGCGGAAGGCGAATTTTTGCGCCGCCTGCGGATGCTGCCTGGCGCAGCATCGACGCCGGTTTTCGGCGTGCTTGATCTCCACGCCAACGTGACGGAGGCCATGTGCCGCCACGCCAACGCCCTCGTCTGCTACCGGGAGAATCCTCACATCGACGCCTGCGAAACCGGACGGCGCGCGACCGCGCTCCTCCGGCGCTGCATCGACGAAGGCCGCGTGCCGCACATGGCATGGTGCCATCCGCCGATGATGTGGGCTCCGCCCGCCACGGGCACTGGCGACGAGCCGATGCTCGCGCTCAATCAATTCGCCCGGGCCATCGAAACCGCAAACCCCTCGGTGTGGGCCTGCAACATCGCGGCGGGATTTTCCTTTGCCGACACACCCGACACCGGTGTGTCCGTGAGCATCATCGCAACCGGCCATCGAAATGCCGGCTGCGAACTGGCCGCCGAGGGCGCGCGGCTGGCTTGGACGCTTCGTGAAAAGGGACGCATCGCGTATCCGGATGTCGATGCGCTGGTCGCGGCCATCGTCAGGAACCCGCCGGCGCGGGGAGAAAAACCCGTCTTGCTGGTCGAGCCTTCCGACAACATCGGCGGTGGCGCGCCCGGCGATTGCACCGGCGTGATGCGCGCCCTGCTGCGCCACCACGCGCCCCGTTCCTTGGTTGTGATCAACGATCCGCTCTCGGTGCGCGCGCTTTCCGAAACCTCGCCCGGCGGCACCCGCACGCTCGAAATCGGCGGACGCGGATCGCGCTTCGATGAAGGCCCCGTGAAACTTGAGGCCACCTTGGTCTCGCGCGGTGACGGACGCTTTGCCCTTGAGGATAAACAAAGTCATCTCGCGGCCATGAGCGGATACCAGTTCGACATGGGATCTTGCGCGGTGGTAAAAAGCGGTGGATTGACGCTGCTGCTCACCAGCAGGAAAACGCCTCCGTTTGATCTCGGCCAGTTGCGCAGCCAGGGCTTGGAGCCGCTGGACTTTGCTTTCATCGGCGTGAAAGCGGCCGTCGCCCACAGGCGCGCCTACGATAAAATTTCCAGCCGCTCCATTCATGTCGATGCCCCCGGCCCCTGCACTTGCGACCTTGCCCGCCTGCCTTGGCGGCGTCTTCACCGACCGTGCTGGTCGATTGATCCATCCGCGCAATTTCCCTCTGATCCCGCATGAGCCATATCACCGTTTCGTATCCAAAGGATAAAAACACACCCGTCTCCCACCTGCCGTTCAGCCCGGCAGTGCGCGTCGGCGATCTTATCTTTGTCTCCGGCCAAGCGTCGGTTGACGCCTCCGGCAATTTGATGCCCGGTTCATTCGAAAGCGAATTCAGGCGCTCGGTCGAAAATCTGCAAAAAGTCCTGAAATCTGCGGGCAGCGACCTGGTGCATGTCATCCATACCCGCAACTACGTGCGCGACCCCGCTAACCTTCCCGAGTTTAACCGGCTGTATCGCGAATATTTTTTTGCCCCCTGTCCGGCGCGCACCACCATCACCCGCTGCCTGCCTGAAACACTGCATTTCGAAATCGAGTGCATCGCCGTCCCCGCGTGAGTCCGGGAAGGGACAACATCGATGCCGACCGACTTTCATCCAATCCGGGACAACCTAATAATATTATGAAAACTCGTAAACTCATCATCACCGCCGCGCTGATTCTCATGGTCAGCTTGCTTTCCCCGCTCGACGCCGCCGAAAAAAACATCACCGTGGATTTTGAACGGTGCATGATTGTCA
This sequence comes from Opitutaceae bacterium, assembly GCA_031282705.1. GTDB lineage: Bacteria > Verrucomicrobiota > Verrucomicrobiia > Opitutales > Opitutaceae > Termitidicoccus. The sequence goes on from JAITDF010000164.1 coordinate 7,741, forward strand.
TTCCCAACAAACGGAATGAGGTGGTCAAATATGCAATCGACGAACTGGCGGCCCATATAAAATTGATCAGCGGCGTGGATGTCCCCATCGTCAAGAAAGCGGAAAAGGGGAGGTTCCCCATTTATGTCGGCATCCAGTTTCCGGACGACAAGACTGAGTTCAAAACCGAGGAGGCCCGCTGGGTGCTCACCCCGAACAAAGGCATCTATCTCTACGGCCGGGACAAAATCGGCGGGAAAAAAGAGGCGATCAAAACCTACAAGGACGCCGCCCTTTCCTCCGGCACGGAGGCGGGCACGCTGTTCGCCGTGTATGAATTTTTGGAAAACGTCCTCGGCATCCGCTGGGTCGAGCCGGGACCGAAAGGCACCGCTTGCACGCCGGCCAAATCCTTTTCCTACACGCCCTCGGCCGGCTCGTATAAACCGCAGCTGATCCAGCGCCACATGCGCGCAGCCTACAGTGAAAACTTCCGGGCGCGCGCGATTGCGGACGGCTTCATCCCGGCGGATCTTCAACTAAGCGACGGGGAATTCGCACAACGCCAGGACGACGAGCAGGTATGGCGTCGTCGCATGCGCATGGGCAGGCCGACCGTGAACTTCACCTACGGTCACGCCTTCACCAAGTGGTGGGACAAATACGGCCATACACACCCGGAGTATTTCGCGCTGAACAAGAATGGCAAGCGCGCCCCCATGGGAGCCAACCGGGCCGACCGCATAAAGATGTGCGTGAGCAATCCCGCCCTGATCAAGCAAATCGTGGACGATCATTTCGCCACCAGCAAGGGGCTGGTGATCAATGCCTGTGAAAACGACAG
>JAITDF010000192.1 GCA_031282705.1 Opitutaceae bacterium
GGAATCATGCAGGGGATGCCTTAATTTGCCACATTATATTTTTACGGGACCTTAGCGGGACATGTGTTACCCTCATAGCGGGACAATACACGGCGAGACCGCCCTACCAAAAGCCTGCCAAAAGACTGGCTGCCGCGTAACATCAGTTTATCTTTATCTTTCTCCCCTGCACGCGCTCGCACCTGGCGAACGACGAACGACGAAAGACGAACGGCGGAAGAAGGAAGAGGAAAAATAAAGAGAAAGAGAACGAGAACGAGTAAGAGAACGAGGAAAGATGAGGGGCCGGTTCTCTTGAGTGAATGCGCCGGGCTTTGCCGGCCTCGCGCCAAGGCGTCAAGCATGGTTCCGCACCCAGACAGCAGTCCCTCTTTCCTTCCGTGAGCGACCAAACCGCCAGCACTCCCCCGTCCGCCGCGCCGGCCAGAATCTGGCGCGCCGGCACGCTGGTCTATACTTCCGCCGGGCTGGCCGCGCTTTTTTTCTGGTTGCTGCTGGGTGATTTTGCGTGGTCCATGCGCGACCGTTCGGTGGCGCCGATGGCGCAGTGGTATCTGAACCATCTCGGCGTCTCCAGCCTGCTGTTCGGGCTGCTCATCAGCTCGCTGCCGGCGGCGCTCGGCCTCGTGCTCGGGCCGGTTATCAGCGTGAAGTCCGACCGGCATCGCGGGCCGCGCGGGCGGCGCGTGCCGTTTCTGCTCGTCACCACGCCCATCGCGGCGCTGGGCATGGTCGGGCTGGGGCTGACGCCGCTGCTCGCGCGGGGCGTGCATGCGCTGCTGCCGGGCGCGGGCGAGGCGGTGGTGGCGCTGGTGTGCTTCGGCGTGTTCTGGACGGCGTGGGAGTTCGGCACCATCGCGAGCAAGTCGGTTTTCAACGGGCTGGTGAACGACGTGGTGCCCAAGCCGTTGCTCGGGCGGTTTTACGGGTTGTTCCGCGCCATCGGGCTGCTCGACGGGATGGTTTTCAATTTCTGGATAATGGGGTTGGTGCCGGCGCATTTCACGCTGATTTTGTGCGCCGTCGGCGTGTTCTACGGGGTGACGTTCATGGTCGTGTGCCTGAAGGTGCGCGAGGGCGGCTACCCGCCGCCGCCGCCGGAGCCGGAGCCGGACACGGGCGGCGGCGCCGGCACCGGCGGGGATGCCGGCGGCGGCGGGGGCGGGGGCGCCGCGGGTTGGGCACGGCGGGGCGCGGCGGAGACGCGGCGGTATTGCCGGGAGTGTTTTTCGAGGTCGTATTACGTGGCGGTGTTCGCGCTGTTGATGCTGGCGGGGGTGCAGTCGGTGCCGGTGAACGTGTTCACCATCCCCTACGCGCGCAGCCTCGGCGTGGACATGGGGCTTTACGGGAAATATGTGGCGCTGTCGTTTTTGATTTCGTTGTGCCTGTCGTTTTTTCTCGGCTGGCTGGCGGACCGGTTTCACCCGCTGCGCATGGCGATCGTGACGCTGGCCGGCTACGCGGCGGTGGCGGCGTGGGGCGGTCTTTGCGCGACGACGCAGGGGGCGTTTCTGGCGGCGTGGGTGCTGCACAGCGTGCTGGGCGGCGCCTACCTGACGAGCGCGGCGTCGCTGGGGCAGCGGCTGTTCCCGCACGCGCGGTTCGCGCAGTTCGCGTCGGCGGGCGAGGCGTTTGTCGCGGTGGCCAACATGGTGCTGGCGCCGGCGGTGGGGATGATGATTGATGCCTCGGGCAAGGACTACCGGCTGACGTTTTTCGCGGGCGGCCTCCTGAGCCTCGGCGCGCTTTCCTGCGCGTTTTATGTCCACTCCCGTTTCAAAAAGCTCGGAGGCCCCGCAAACTATGCCGCCCCGGAATAGCCGCCGCGCCTTCCTCCCGCACGGAGCGCGGCGGGCGGGATTTGGGGTTTGGTTTGAGGTTTGGGATTTGGGATTTGGTTTTTGGGATTTGCGAGCGCAGCGAGCCGTTATGGAACGACCACCACGTCGTCGCTGTGCAGGCCGCACCAGACGCGGTCGCCTTCGTGGATCGCCTCCATGATGGCGCTTTCGTTGGCCACCACGGCCATCAGGCGGATGCCGCCGGCGTCGCATTCCAGGGAGAGGCGGTCGATCACGCCTTGGAAGACTTCGCCGGTCACGCGCGCCTCGAAGACGTTTTCCTCCTGGATGAGCGTTTTGGAGATGAGGATTTTTTCCGGGCGGATGGCGAGGTGCGCGCGCCGGAGGCCGTCGGGCCACTGGCCGGCCTTGAGCGTGAGGAGGAGGCCGCCGTCGAGGCGCACGACGCAGGTGGAGGCGCCGTTGCGGGAGGCGAGCGTGGCGGGCACGAGGTTCGCCTCGCCGATGAAGTCGGCCACAAAGGCGGTGCGGGGGTGGTGGTAAACCTCGCCGGGGGTGCCGATTTGTTCGATGCGGCCTTGGTTGATGACGGCGATGCGGTCGCTCATGGTGAGCGCCTCCTCCTGGTCGTGCGTGACGAAGACAAAGGTCACGCCGAGGCGTTTCTGGATGCGTTTCAGCTCGAGTTGCATCTGGCGGCGGAGTTTCGCGTCGAGCGCGGAGAGGGGTTCGTCGAGGAGGAGGACGTGGGGGTTTGGGACGAGGGCGCGGGCGAGGGCGACGCGCTGGCGCTGGCCGCCGGAGAGTTGGTGGGGGCGGCGGTGTTCGTAGCCGCGCAGGGCGACGAGGTCTATGGCTTCGTCCACGCGGGCGGCGGTCTCGGCGGCGGGGGTTTTTTTCATGCGCAGGCCGAAGGCGATGTTCTGGCGCACGGTCATGTGGGGGAAGAGCGCGTAGGATTGGAAGACCTGGTTGACGCTGCGGCGGTAGGGGGGGTGGTGCGTGACGTCCTGTCCGGCGAGGTGGATGGTGCCGGCGTCGGGGGGCTCGAAGCCGGAGATCACGCGCAGGAGCGTGGTTTTGCCGCAGCCGGAGGGGCCGAGCAGGGTGATGAATTCGCCGGCTTCGATGTGGAGGTGGACGTTGTCAACGGCGGTGATTTCGCCGAAACGTTTGGTGATGCCGCGGATGTCGATCATAAGGATGGTGGCGAGTGGTGAGTAGTGAGTAGTGAGTAGCGAGTAGTGAGTAGTGAGTAGTGAGTAGGGGCGGCGGATGGCGGGTGGCGGGTGGCGGGCGAGTGTGAGAAATGGGAGAAACAGGAGAAATGGAAATGGGCAGAAGGGATGGGCGGGACTGCTTTTCCGCCCCTCACTGTTCGCTGCTTCTGCGGCGTTGGGCGAGGGTGTAGGCGATGATGAACATGAGGGTGAAGATGACGCCGAGGGCGGCGCCGAAGGGGGCGTTGCGCGCGCCGCCGAATTGTTTCTGGATGACGTTGCCGATCATGGGGACTTTAGCCCCGCCCATGAGGTCGGTGATGGCAAACATGCCGATGGCGGGCACAAAGGTGAGGAGCGTGCCGGCGGCGATGCCGGGGCGGGTGAGGGGGATGATGATTTCGCGGAAGACGCGCAGGGGGCCGGCGCCGAGGTCGTAGGCGGCTTCGACGAGCGCGAAGTCGAGTTTTTCCGCGCTGCCGTAAATGGGGAGGATCATGAAGGGGAGGTAGGCGTAAACGAGGCCGATGATGACGGCGGCGGGGGTGTAGAGGAATTCGACGGGGGCGGCGGTGAGGCCGGCGGCGTGGAGGAGGCCGTTCATGAGGCCTTGTTCCTTGAGGATGGTGATCCAGGCGTAGGTGCGGATGAGGAAGCTGGTCCAGAAGGGAATCATGACGAGCATCACGAGGCGGTTGCGCATGACGGGGGGCTGGCGCGCGATGAACCAGGCGGCGGGGAAGCCGGCGGCGATGCAGATGAGGGTGGTGATGGCGGCGTAGCCGATGGAGCGTCCGAGGATGTTGAGGTAAATGGGGTCGAAGGCGCGGGCGTAGTTTTCCCAGGTGAATTCGTGGACGACGCGGCCGAGGTCGTCGCGCCGGCAGAAGCTGTAAACAAACAGGATCGCCATCGGGGCGATGACGAAGAGGAGCAGCCAGGTGAGCATGGGCGCGAGGAGCAGCCAGCCGGCGAGGCGGGGGGCGCGGGCGCGCGGGTTGTTGGTTTCGAATTTGGCGATTGTTTGCATTGCGGGTGCGGGAGGGCCGGGCGGCGGGGCGGACGGACGGCGGGAGGAGGGAGGGCGGGAGGCGGATTCGCGGTCAGGGAAAAACAGCCGCGGCCGCGCCGCCCGGGATGCGCGCCGGGCGGGGGGCGGTCACGCGGAAGGCCGGCGGCCGGCCGTGGCGCGGAGGCCGTCCCTCCGCCCCGCATTTTTGCCAAGGCTCCATGTTGCTGATTCCACCAATGGCTTTATTTGATCGCGTTTTTCAGGTCGGTGTAGAGCGCGTCAATGTCCTCGCCGGCTTTGCCGTCGATGTGGCGGAAGATTTCATAGAGGCCCTTGGGCGGGTAGCTGGCGGGGTTGGCCAGTTCCTCGGTGTCGAGGAGTTTGCGGGCGGAGCCGTTGGGGTTGGTGTAGGGGAAGTCGCGCGAGATGAGCACGCTGATTTCGGGGCGCAGGGTGTAGTCGAGGAATTTGTGCGCGGCGTCGCGGTTTTTCGATTTGTTGGAGATGGCAAAGACGTCCACAAACGAGTGCGTGCCTTCGGCGGGGAGCACGTATTGGAATTTTTTATTTTCCTTCCAGAGGATCGCGGCTTCCCCGCCCCAGACGATGCCGAGGTCCACGTCGCCGTTGGTCAGCGCGGTCTTCGGGCTGTCGGAGTCGAAGATTTTGACGAGGCCCATCCAGCGTTCGAGCATGGGGCGGGCCTTGGCGAGGTTGCCGGGGGTGATGTTGTTGATGTCGATGCCGAGGGTGGAGAAGGCCCAGGAGACGAGTTCGCGGCCGTCGTCCACCACGACGATGCGGCCCTTGTGCTTGTCCTGGAAGACGTCGGCGTAGCCGCGCACGGGGTCCTTTATTTTTTCGGTGTTCACGACGATGCCCACGGTGCTTATCATGAAGGGGATGGTGAACTTTTGATCGGGGTCGTAGGGGAGGTTCAGGAACTCGGGGAGGATGTTTTTGAAGTTCGGGAGTTTGTCGTAGTCGAGGGGGGTGAGGAGGTCTTCCTTGACCATGACTTCGGCGATGTAGTCGCAGGGTTGCACGAGGTCGTAGGCGGTGCCGCCGGCGAGGACCTTGGCGAGCATTTCCTCGCCGGAGGAAAAGGTCTCGTAGTTGACTTTGATGCCGGTCTCCTTGGTGAAACCGTCGATCACCGCCTGGGGGATGTATTCCGACCAGGCGAAGACATTGACTTCCTTGTCAGTGGCGCGCGGGGCGCACGAGGTGGCCGCAAGGGCGGCGACCGCCGCCGCCGCGATGGCGATGGCGGCGGGGCGCACGGGGATGCTGTGTTTTTTCATGGGTGTTGGCGTGGGTGTGGTTGTGGATGCTGGCGTTGGTGATGCTGTTTTTGGCAATAAGGTGGCGGGTGGCGTGGGCGTGGACTGGCCGCTCTCGCTGGCGAGCCGGCGCAGATACTCGGAGAACAGGACAAAGGCGATGGTGGTGACGAGGAAGACGGTCGAAAGCGCGTTGATCATGGGGTCGAGGCCCTTCTTGACCATGCCGAAGACCACGGTCGGCAGCGTCGGCGACGTCGGCCCGCGCGTGAAAAAGGTGATGATAAGCTCGTCCATCGACAGGGTGAAGGCCATCAGCCCGCCGCTGAGGATCGCGGGCCAGAGGCACGGCACGATGACCAGCCGGAAGGCTTGCAACGGCGTCGCGCCGAGGTCGAGCGCGGCCTCCTCCAGCGCCGGGTCGAGCCCGTCGAGCCGGGCCTGCACCGCCACGAGCACGAAGGGGAAGCAGAACGTCACGTGCGCGATGACGACCGTGGTGAAGCCAAGCTCCATTTTCAACACGGTGAAAAAAATCAGCAGGCTGATGCCCATGACGATCTCGGGCATGATCATGGGCACGCAGACCAGCGCCTGGATGGCGCGCGCGAAACGATACTTGTGGCGGTAAAGCAACCAGGCGCCGGTCGTGCCGATGATGATGGAAAACACGGTCGCGAGCGCGCCGATGTAGAGGGTGTTTTTCAGCGCGCGGATGATGGGGGTGTTGCCGGCCAGGGCGGCATACCATTTCATCGTGAAGCCTTCCCAGAGGATGTTCAGCCGGGAGCTGTTGAACGAATAGGCGATGAGCACGATGATCGGCAGGTAGAGGAATGCGAACACGAGCGCGGTCCAGACACCAAAGCCCCGGCGCATCATTTTGATGCCGGAAACAGGGCGGCGGGAGATGTCGGGTGCGTGCATTCTCGAAAGATTGCAACGCATTGGGCGTGCGGGAGAAAAAAGCAAGCGAGGATTGGGCCCGCGGCGCAAAAAAATATCCGCCCGAAAACAGACGCAAAACAGAAGCAAAAACAGACGCGGGAACAGATGCGGGAACGGGCGCGGAAACGGGAGGCCCGGGCGCGGGGGTGAGGCGCGGGAAAAGGGACGTGGCGCGAGGAGAATGCGCGGGAAAAAGCGCGGATTTTCGGGGGGAGGCGCGCGCCGCCGCCGCGCACGCTCCCCCGGCGCGGCCCTGCCGCACTTTGGATTGCAACGCAGGCGCGGTATCGCACAAGATGTGCGCTTTCCCATGCAAACCCGGACCATCCCCATTCTTTCCGCCGCGCCCGCGCTCATGCTCATGCTCGCCGTGTTTTCCGGTGCGTGCTCAAAACCGCGCGAAATCTCCCGGCTTGACCGCGCCGAAGCCGACGACCGGGCCGCGAAGGCCCAGGTCGAGAAACAATTCAACGACTACGCCAAGGCCGAGACCCTGCTGGCCGAGGCGCTCGAATTCAACCCCGACGCCTACGACCACTGGGCCGATCTCGCGAGCGTGCGCCTGCGCCTTGGCAAAAACCAGGAGGCCCGCAAAGCCTGCCGGCAGGCCGTCGAAGCCTGCCGGCGGTTCATCAAGCAAAACCCAGGGGACATCGACGCCCGCATCGACCAGGTCCGCCTGCTTGTATCATTGGGCGACCGCAAAGCCGCCCGGGAAGCGCTCGACCAGGCCGGCCGGGAACTCCCGGAAAACCCGATCATCCGCGCCTGCATTGACAACAAACTCGTGGAGCAACTGGCGGCGGACCCGGACTTGCCGAAGCTGCCCGAATAACTGATGTTACGCGGCGGCCAGTCTTTTGGCAGTCTTTTGGCAGGGCGGTCTCGCCGAGACCGCC
>JAITDF010000267.1 GCA_031282705.1 Opitutaceae bacterium
TAACATCAGTTTTTTAACTGATGTTACGTGGCAGCCAGTCTTTTGGCAGGCTTTTGGTAGGGCGGTCTCACCGAGACCGCTGCGTTCGTCACTCGTGGCTCCCGGCGGTCTCGGCGAGACCGCCCTACCAAAAGCCTGCCAAAAGACTGGCCGCCGCGTAACATCAGTTATCAGAAAGACACATGGACAAGTTGCCCCGCGGCGGCATGTCCCTGGGTTTTTCCGGGGGGCTGAAATGATGCTGGCACCCGCGGCCTCGTTTCCACAAGGCTCGGCGGCTTCCACTCCTCCCTCCCCGTCATGCTCTCACGCATCTTCAGGCTTCAGGAAAACAAAACCACCGCCGGCCGCGAGCTTCAGGCCGGGCTGACCACGTTCGCGGCGATGGCCTACATCCTCGCGGTCAACCCCGCCATCCTCGCCGACAGCCACGGCGCCGGCATGGACCAGGCCGCGCTCGTCACCATCACCGCGCTCAGCGCCGCGACCGCGACCATCCTGATGGCGCTCATGACCAATTACCCGCTCGTGCTCGCGCCGGGCATGGGCATCAACACCATGTTTTCCTTCTACATCTGCGGACGGCTCCAGGTGCCGTGGAGCGACGCGCTCGGCATGGTCTGCATCAACGGCGGCATCTTCCTGCTCCTCTCGCTCACCGGCGTGCGCGAACGCATCGTCAAGGCCATCCCGCATTCGCTCAAAATCGCCATCACCTGCGGCATCGGCATGTTCATCGCGTTCAGCGGGCTGAAAAACGCCGGGGTGATCGTGGGCAACCCCGGCACATTCGTCGCGGCCGGTGATTTCACCGGCGGCTCCGCCGCGCTCTGCCTCGCGGGCATCGTGCTCACCGCCATCCTCGTCGCGCGCCGCGTGACCGGCGCCATTGTCATCGGCATCCTCGCCATCACGATCATCGGCGCGTTCGTGCCCGCCGCGCCCGCCGCCGCCGTCGCGTCCGCCGCCGCCGCCGCCGATGGCGGCGCCGTCGCTGGCGCCGCCAGGATGGTCACGCAACTGCCCGGCTCGCCCGCGGACTTTTTCAGCCTGCCCGCCTCGCCCGGCCCCCATTTTCTCAAGCTGACCTTCAGCTTTCTCACCACCAAGGCCGCCTTCTTCGCCGCGCTGCCCGTCATCCTCACGCTCCTGCTCATCGACATGTTTGACAACATCGGCACGCTCATCGGCGTGACCAAGCGCGCCGGCTTCCTCGACCGGGACGGCGCACTCCCCAAGGTCGGGCGCGCCCTCGTGGCCGACTCCGCCGCCGCCGTGCTCAGCTCGCTCCTCGGCACGTCCACCGTGGTCAGCTACGTCGAGTCCGCCTCCGGCGTCGAGGCCGGCGGGCGCACCGGGCTGACCTCCGTCACGACCGCCGTGCTCATGCTGCTGGCGCTTTTCCTCACGCCGCTCCTCCTCGCCATCCCCGCCGCCGCCACCGCGCCCGCGCTGGTGATTGTCGGCGTTTTCATGATGCAGTCCGTGGGCGAAATCAAAATGGATGACTTTGCCACCGCCGCGCCGGCCATCCTCACCCTCTTCGCGATTCCGCTCACGTTCAGCATCGCCGAAGGCATCGGCATCGGCATCATCAGCGCCGTGCTCCTCGCCGTGTTCACCGGCCGGGCCCGCTCCATCTCCCTCGCCGGCTATGCGATTGCGGTCGTGTTTTTCCTCCGGTTCTTCAAGATTTTCCCATTCTGAATTTCCAACTTCAACCAGTATTCCGTAACGCGTGCCGGTTCGCACAACCCGTCGAAAACAGCGTGCAACCCGCTCCCGCCTCTCACACCTTCCTCCCGCACCTTTTTCCCGCACTTTCCCACTTTTTCCTCCCACACCCGATGAAACCAAAACCATGCAGGAACCTGTTCGGACTGGCGGCTGCCGCCATGTCCGCGGCGCTCGCCGCCGCCGCCGCCGGTGTTTCCGCCGCGCGCGCCGCCTCCGCCTACACGCCATTCCCGGCGGCCAGCGTGGCGAAAACCGCGCTGGTGACGGATGCCGAAAACCGCAACGCGCTCTCCAACGAACCCGGCCGCGCCGCCGCCGGCGTGATGCTGGAGTTTGACCTCTCGGCGTTCGCCTTTGCGCGGACGCCCCACGCCCGGCTCAATCTCGGCGGCGTGGAAAGGGTCCCGGTCAGGCGCCCCGGCCAGTCCGCCGGCGCTGCGCGCTGCGCGATGCACGTGCTGGCCGTGGCTCCCGGCGGCGCGGAAACCCTCGCCGGCAGCCTGCCCGGTGGCGGAAAGAAGAGCTGCATCGTCGATGTCACCGACGCCGTCAACGCCACGCTCGCCGCCCAACCCGGCGGCGTCGGCGGCGGCGGAGGAGGCGCCGGCGGCGGCGGCGCGAAAACAATCCGTCTCGCCGTCCGCCTCGCCGGCGCGCCGCTGCCATTCGAGGTTTACGCGCTCGCGGACGCCGCCGCCCCCGCGCTTGAGCTGGCGTCCCCGCAAGGCTGGCCGGACGACGGGTGCGAGCGCATCGCGCCCGTCACCGCCGGGCCGGTCGTTTACCGCGAGGCGTGCCTCGCGTTTGCCGGCGGGCGCGACGAGGAGAGCGTGCTGCCGCTGCTTTACCCTGCGAAAAAAATCATCGAGGTCGTGCTCCTCGGCGCCGGGGAAAAACTGCGCGAGGGGAAGGACTGGATTTTGCGCGACGGCAGGCTCGTGCTGCCCGCCGGCACCGCCGCGCCGGTGCAAATCACGGACGAATTTTTCCTGGTCGAGCGCAAGGACGGGCAGGGCAACATCACGAAAGCCCGCGGCGCGGTCAACCTGCAGGAAGGCGGCTGGTATCACGAACGCCAGCTGGAGGTGACCTACGAGCCCGCCGCGCGCGACTGGCACTGGCCCGCCGCGCTCTCCGGCATCGACGACCTGCCGCGCGCGAAAAAACTCCTCGCCGCGAAAGCCCCGCTGTCGGTGGTTGTTTTTGGCGACAGCATCTCGGCCGGTTTCAATTGCTCGCGCATCGACGGCCTGTGGCCCTACCAGCAGGCCTACGGCGAACTGGTGGCGGGCGAACTGCGCCGCGTTTACGGCGCGCCGGTCACGTTGATGAACCACGCCAGCGCCGGCGGCACCTCGGGCCACGGCGTCACGCAGGCCGGCGCGCAGGTGGCGTGGTTCAAGCCCGACCTCGTGCTGCTCGCCTTCGGCATGAACGAGCGCAACGAGGCGCGCCGCGTCGCGCATCGCGAGAACATGGAAAAAATCATCGACATCGTGCGCGCCCGCTCGCCGGAGACGGAATTTGTCATCATCACGCCGATGCCCAACAACCCGCGATGGGGAGGGCTTGACCCGGTGAAATTCATTCGCGACGAGGCGTTGAAAATCCGCCGTCCGGGGATTGCGCACGTGGACCTCACCGGCACCGGGATTGCGTTGCTGGAGCGCAAAAACTACCTCGACCTCTCCGGCAACGGCGCGAACCACCCGAACGATTTTCTCCACCGCATTTACGCGATGCGGGTCCTCGAAGTGCTTCTCCCGCGAAACAACCCGTGATCCTTTTCCGGTCAGGCCGAATGGGCGGGCATCCCGCAACGCGTGACGGTTCGCACAACTTTGCCTTCATATAAATAAAGAAAGAATTATACAAAACATGCGTTATTGGATACTGGCCGCACAGCGGCTTTCTTCGCGTCCTTCGCACCTTTCGCGATTATAAACAAAAGGAACCTCTAAAAATTGAACAGGAGGCAGCAAGGAGAACGAAGAACAACAGAGGAATGTTTGTCATGGGTTGTTTTCAACCTGCTTTTTAGCAAACAACTTAAAGCCGTCCGTTAAACCAAGGTTTTTTCTTTGTTTTATCTTGGTTCCCTTTGTTTCCTTCTGTTCAAAATGAATTTTTAGAGGTTCCCCAAAAGCCACCCGTCTCTTGAGCAAAATCCGTCCCTTGAGCAAAATCATCAAACTCACCACACCGCAAAACGCCGCCGGCACCGCCACCCCCGCCGTTGCGCCCGCGCCCGCGCCCGACGCCGCACCGGCCCCCGCCGCCGCCCGCGCCCGCGCGCCTGTCTGCGCCCGCGCCGCCGCCGGCGCCGACGGGCCGGGCGGCGTGCCCGACTTTGCCGCGCTCATCCGCGAATTTCAGCACGGCTTCGGCAGCGCCCTCGAGCCCGCCTCGCCCGACGACCGCCCGCTCCACGGCCAGACCCTCCACATCGCGAGTTGCGCGCTCGACCTGCGCTTCGGGGCGTTCCGCGCGCACATTTTTCAGGACATCATTGACAAGCACTACATCATCGCCCTCGTCCACGGCGACATCCGCGGCGCGGAGACCCTTTACACCCGGCTCCACTCCTCCTGCGTCACCAGCGAAACCCTCCGCGGCATCGACTGCGACTGCGTCCAGCAACTCGAAGGCGCCCTCGAAATCATCGCGAAAAAAGGCCGCGGCATCCTCTTCTACCTCATGCAGGAAGGCCGCGGCGTCGGCTACACCGGCAAGGCCCGCGACCGCATGCTCGTGCAAGCCTCGCTCGACCGGCTCGACACCTTCCAGGCCTACGCCGCCATGGGCCTGCGCAAGGACCACCGCAACTACGACAACATCTCGCACATCTGCCACCTCCTCGGCATCACCGCCTCCTTCATCGTCCTCACCAACAACCCCGACAAACTCGACGCCCTCCGCGCCCAGGGCATCAACGTCGCCGCCGCCGAGCCCATTGAGTTCGAACCCTCGCCGTTCAACCTCGCCTACCTCACCTCGAAGGCCACCGGCGGCCACCACCTCACCCGCCCCGCCGCCTCCGACATCGAACGCGCCCTGCCGCCCGAACCCGTCACCGCCTTCCGCCCGCACGCCCTCGCCCGCGCGCGCCGCTTCATCTGCACGGCGGGCTATTTCCTGCCCATCAAACCCGTTGACAGTGAAATCCTGCTCAACGCCGCCCAATTCTCCAACATCCTCCCCGACGGCGCGCTCGAACGCCACATGGCCGGCCCCCGCCCGCTCATCACCGGCTGCCGGCGCCTCCGCGGCCACCGCCACCTCGTCCGCATCGACAAACCCGCCCTCGCCGCCCACGCCCGCGCGCACCCCGGCGACCCCGTGGCCGGCCTCCTCGCCACGCCCTACTGGTTCCGCACCCACGTTTACTACGACATCGTCACCAGCCAGGACTTCGTCGTCCTCACCCACGGCGCGCCCGGCCCCGCCGACACCCCCGTCATCCGCATCCACAGCGAATCCCTCTTCAACCGCTTCCCCCTGCGCGCCGCCGCCAACCGCGACAAGATGAAGCAATCCATCCGCCGCATCGTCGCCTACGGCGCCGGCGCGATGCTCCTCCTCCACAACGACGGACGCGGCGCCGGCTTCGGCGCCTACGCCACCGACCGCATGATGTCCGAGACCGGCCAGGCGCTCTCCACCGACGAAGCCTACCGCAAGCTCGGCGTGGGCTACGACAGCCGCGACTACGACGCCGCCATGCTCCTCCTGCGCCACCACATCCCCAACGAAAAAATCCAGATGATCATGAACTCCCCCGCCAGCCTGGTGAAAAAAAACGAATACGCCTCCGCGCTCAACGCCCACAAGTTCGACGTCGAAAAATGGATCTTCCTCGACGAAAACACGGCGGAATGACCGCATTCAAATTACAGGGCGGTTTGAAAAATGGCCGAAGGCGGCGGGGCGGCCTCGCCGGGACCGCCGCAGGCCGGGTGGCAAAGGGGCGTCCATCGACCCTCGTCCATCGTCCCTCCCCTCGTCCCTCGTCCCTGCCTCGGCGAGGCCGCCCTGCCGGCGCTGCCGCGCCTTGGGCATTGCGAGGGGTTTTTCAAACCGCCCTGCAGGCGCCACCGCAATGCCATGCGAAACACGTCCCTCCAAGGGGCCGGATGCTTCCGCGCAACGCGAATGAACAAATTTCTCTCCCGCCCGTCCAAGAAACGGAACCGCGCGCGTTGACAAGGACGCCCGCCGCCGCCGCCACCACCGCCGCCACCCCCACCGCCAACAACACCGCCACCGCCGCCAACGCTGCCGCCGCCACACCGCCAACGTTCTTCATCGACCGCTCTTTCCACTGTTGACCGCCTCCCGCCGCCACCTAACTTTCACAACCAGATTTCACGACACCAGACTCACCATCCTCACGCCACCCGCCCGCTCCCTCACGACCAACCCGCCCGCTCCCGCCGACCATGACGACCCTCCGCCGCACCGCCCTCTTTCCCCTCCTCGCCGCCGCCCTCCTCGCCGCCGCCGCCGCTCCCGCGCGCCTCGCCGCCCAGCAACCCGGCGCGCAAGCCCAGCCGCCGCCCTCCGACGGGCTCGACCTCCGCTTCGCCAACGGCATCGTCGCCGTCGTCGAGGACCGCCCCATCACCGTTGACGACATCCGCCGCGAAATCCAGCCCCTCATCGGCGAAGTCCAGCGCGGCGCCACCAGCCAGCGCGATTTTGAAAGCAAACTCCAGGCCCTTCAGGACGACGTCATCCAGCAGCACGTGGACCGCGTCCTCATCGTGAAGGAGTTTTACAAGGAAAAGGAAGGCGAACCCAAAAAATCCATCCCCACGAGCTTCATCGACAACCAGCTCTCCGAAATCATCATCACCCAATACGAAAACGACCGCTCCAAGTTCCTCGCCAGCCTCCGCCAGCAAGGCAAAACCATCCGCGAATACCGCCGCGAGATCGAGGAGGACATCATTTACGGCTACATGCGCTCCCAGCAGCGCAAAAGCCAGAGCGTCGTCAGCCCCGTGAAAGTCGAAACCTTTTACAACGAGAACAAAGACCGCTTCCACCAGGAGGACCAGGTCCACCTGCGCCTCATCCAGTTCAGCCGCGCCAACGGCGAGAACGACGCCGAACTCAAGGTCAAGGCCAACGAAGTCATCAACCGCCTGAAAAACGGCGAAGCCTTTGGCGACATCGCCAAGGAAGTCAGCCAGGACACCCGCCGCAGCAAGGGCGGCGACTGGGGCTGGCAGAAACGCTCCGACCTGCGCCCCGAGCTGAGCGAGCCGCTCTTCAAGTTGAACAAAGGCGAGGTGACCGACCCCATCCTCATGCCCGAGGGCGCGTTTTTGATGTATGTCGAAGACCGCAAGCACGCCGGCATCCAGCCGCTCGACGAAGTGCGCGACCAGATCGAGCGCATCCTGGTCCAGCAGATGGCCCGCACCAGCCAGGAGCAATGGCTGGAACGCCTCCGCCGCAACGGCTACGTAAAGTATTACTGACTGATGTTACGCAGTCGGCAGATTTTGGTAGGGCGGTCCCGCCGTGTATAGTCCCGGGTCGAGGGTAACAGTTGTCCCGCTATGAGGGTGACACTTTTTTTTGGAGTTTTTTTCAGGTGATGGGAGGGCATAAGGGATGGTAGTGGCCTTTTGACAGGCGGGTGGAGGCGGAGGTGGAGA
>JAITDF010000414.1 GCA_031282705.1 Opitutaceae bacterium
ACCAGCGCGACCAGCACGCCCCCCGCAACGACCAGCGCTCCCCCCGCGACCGGCACGACCGGCGGCACAAGTGGCGCGACCGGCGCGCCCCCCGCAACCCCCGCGGCGAACCGCACGACCGGCGCGCCCCCCTCAAAAGCCGCAACGTGCGCAACGGACGCGGCTGGTGGCGCGCCCCCCGCGCCCCTCGCCACCAGCACGGCAGGCGACACGACAACCGCAGCAGCCGCAGCAACCGCAGCGGACGCGGCGGACGCCACCCTGCCGCCGCTTGCCGGAAGCCTCGCCGGCCCCCTGATTGCGATCGGACTGCTCGCGCTGCGCCCCGCATGCGGAATCACGGTTGACCCCCTCGTCGCGCTGCCCGCCGGCGGACTGGCGGGCATCCTCTGCACACGCCGCCTGCGCAAACTCGGCGAATCGCTCGCCTTCGGCCTCGAAAAAATGTCGCTTGTCGCCGTGCTCCTCGTCGGCACCGGCACGATTGCCGGCGTGATCAAAAGCTCCAGCCTGCGCGACTGGATCCTTGGCAGCCTGAACTCCGCCGGCTTGGGCGAGTCGCTGATCGCGCCCGTCTCGGGCGCGCTGATGTCCGCCGCCACCGCCTCGACGACGGCAGGCGCGACGATCGCCTCCTCCTCATTTGCCGCGGTGATTCTGGCGGCCGGGGTGAGCGCGGCCGGCGGCGCCGCGATGATCAACGCCGGAGCGACCATGCTGGACCACCTGCCGCACGGCTCCTTCTTTCACGCCAGCGCCGGCTCCATGCAAATCGACCTCAAGGACCGCCTGAAACTCATCCCCTACGAAACCCTCATCGGCGGCTTCCTCGCCCTCTTCTCAACCCTCTCCTGCCTGCTCCTGAACATCAGTTAAAGCGCCCGCCCAAAATGCCGCCCCCTCCCCCACCCCGCCCCGCCGGCATCTTTCCTCTTCCCCGTTCTCTTCCTTACTGACTGATGTCACGCATTTCCGTCGTACCGCAGGTTTCCAAACCGGCTTAAAAACTCACGCCTGGCCGCGAACCCGCAATCAGGCATGAGCTTCGAAGCAGACTTGGAAGTCTGCGGTACGACGGAGCTGCGTAACATCAGTTACTGACTGATGTCACGCGGAGGCGTCCGTTCTCCCCCTCTTTCCTCTTTCTCTTTCTTCTTTCTCTCCCATCGCTCCCATTTCTCCCATCTCTCCCATCCCCTTTTCCCCTCTTGAGGAAAGATAAAGATAAAGAGAACGGACGCCGCCGCGTAACATCAGTCTCATAAAAAAGATTGTTGCCCGCGCGGTTTTGCCGTCAAACTGCCCCGTTTATGCAGCAAATAAACATCGGCATGATCGGCGGCGGCACCGTGGGCAGCGGCGTGTTTCACGCGCTTCAACACAAAGGCGCCCTCATGGCGGCGCGCATCGGCGTGAAACTCAAAATCACCAGGGTCGCGGTCAAGGCCGTCGACGAACCGCGCCCCTACAGGATTCCCGCATCCGTGCTCACGACCGACTGGACGGCCGTCGTGGACGACCCGAAGGTGCAAATCGTCATCGAGCTGATGGGCGGCACCGGACTCGCCAGAAAAGTCGTCCTCGACGCCCTCGCGCTCGGCAAACCCGTCATCACCGCCAACAAGGCGCTCCTCTCGGAATGCGGCCCCGAACTCTTCGCCGCCGCGGAGAAAAACAACACCAACCTCTACTACGAAGCCAGCGTCGCCGGCGGCATCCCCATCATCAAAAGCGTGCGCGAGGCGCTCGTGGGCAACCGCTTCACGCACATCTACGGCATCGTGAACGGCACCTGCAACTACATCCTCACGCGCATGAAAAACGAAAAGGCCGGCTTCGACGCCATCCTCAAGGACGCGCAGCGGCACGGCTACGCCGAGGCCGAGCCCTCGCTCGACATCGACGGCCTCGACGCCATGCACAAAACCCACATCCTCGCCTCGCTCGCGCACGGCTTCTGGGCGGACAAAAAACAAATCCTCGTCGAGGGCATCCGCTCGATTTCCCAGACCGACATCCAGTTCGCCGAAAAACTCGGCTACACGATAAAACTCCTCGGCATCGTGAAGGAAACCGGACCGGAAAAGGCGCCGAAGGTGCAAATCTCCGTTTACCCCGCGCTCATCCCGCAGCATCACGTGCTCGCCAACGTGAACGACGTCTTCAACGCCGTCTTCGTGCGCGGCGACGTGGTGGGCGACACCCTCTTCTACGGCCGCGGCGCGGGCAAGGACGCCACCGCCAGCGCCGTGCTCGCCGACATCGCCGACGCCGCTCAGGACCTCGTGAACCGCACCCCGCGCCGCGTGCCCGCGTTTGTGCGCCACGGCGCCCAAGCCGCGGTGCTGCCCTCGGACGAGGGCGTCTCGCAATACTACATCCGCGCGGGCGTGCTCGACAAACCCGGCGTGCTGGCGCGCGTGGCGGCCATTTTCCGCGACAACAAAATCAGCATCGCCTCCGTGGTGCAGCCCGAAAGCCAGGCCGCGGACAACGTGCCGCTCATCATCACCACGCATGAGACCCGGGAGTCCGCCCTGCAAAAGGCCCTGCGCGAAATCTCCCGCCTGCCCGAGGTGAAAACCAAGCCGGTGGTGCTGCGCGTGGAGAATTTCGAGTAAAAACGCGCAGGGAACCGCCCGGTTGTTTTAAACAAAAAAACGAAGAAAACTTATGCATCTGATTCGTCCATCGTCCACCGTCCATCGTTCTTCTTTCTCTTTCCTCTTTCGTCAGGTGTGGGCCGGGGGAAAGAGGAAAGAGAACGATGGACGATGGACAAAGAACGATGAACGAAAACGGACGCTTCCGCGTAACATCAGTTATGTATGAAACCAATATAAGAACCATCCACGGATTGCACGGATTCCCGCAGACTGTCATTCATGACAATCCGGGCCAATCCGTGCGATCCGTGGACAGTAAAAACCAATGACATCCAACCATCCCGCCCGATCCATGAAAAACCATCCGCTCAAACTGCTCATCGCGACCCTGCTTTGCGGGGTCTTTTTCCTCCCCGCCAAGGCCGGCGCCAATGCGCCGGAGAAAAAAAACATCGGCCTGCAAATGTATTCCCTGCGCGGGGACATTGGCAAAAAAGCCGAGAATATAGACGCCATCATCTCCGCCATCGGAAAGATGGGATACAAATACGTGGAAACCGCCAGTTACTCCAACGGCAGAATCTATGGCCTGACGCCCGCGGAGTTTAAGGCGAAATTGCAGGCCGCCGGCCTGTTCGCGCTCTCCTGCCACACCAGCAGGCGGCTGGCCGCGAACCCCGCCGACACCAACTGGGAAGAGGTCTGGCAATGGTGGGACCAGTGCATTGCCGCCCACAAGGCCGCCGGCATGAAATACATCATCGTGCCCTCCATGCCGAAGCAGCCCTCGCAGGCGGACCTCCAGATCTACTGCGATTATTACAATAAAATCGGCGAAAAATGCGCCGCCGCCGGCCTGCGGTTCGGTTATCACAACCACGCCTACGAGTTTGAGCACAAGCTCCCCGGCGGCGTGACCATGTATGAATACATGCTCCAGCACACCGACCCGGACAAGGTGTTCTTCGAGATGGATGTCTATTGGACGGTCATGGGCCGCCATTCGCCGGTCGCGCTGTTCAAAAAGTATCCGGGACGTTTTCTGGTTCTGCACATCAAGGACGAACGCGAGCTGGGCGAGAGCGGCATGGTCGGCTTCGATGCCATCTTCAAAAACCTCGCCGCCGCCGGGACCAAACACCTGATTGTCGAAGTGGAAAAATACAGCCTGCCGCCCATCGACTCCGTCCGGGTGAGCCTGGACTACCTGAACGCCGCCCCGTTCGTCAAAGCGGACTATTCGGCCCTGTAGAGGGAGGCGCTGAAAGTTTGTTTTTGAACGGAGGGAGACAAAGGGAACGAAGATAACAAAGGGAGCCTCCAAAAAACAGACCAACCGCGAAAACCGCGAAAAACCGCGAAATTTTTCAAAATGATTTTTTCTTAAACAAATCATCCGGCTTTCTCCGGTTTGATATTTTGCGTCCTTTCGCGTCTTTT
>JAITDF010000431.1 GCA_031282705.1 Opitutaceae bacterium
TTTGCCTCGTGGTGCTCGCGGCGGTCTCGGCGAGACCGCCCTGCCAAAACGGGCCGCCGCGTCCCATCAGGTGGAATAAAAAGACCGGGAACGCGGAAAGGGGCAGAAAAGTCCTTGCCCTCCGCGTGCCGGGCGGTTTTCGTTTGCGGGCCTGACTTGGAGAGATGGCTGAGCGGTCGAAAGCGGCGCTTTGCTAAAGCGTTGTAGGTGTAACAGCCTACCGGGGGTTCGAATCCCCCTCTCTCCGCCAGGTTGCAATCCGGGCATCCGGAGGGGAGGCAGGCGCTGGAGGGAGGAAGGCGCTGGAGGGAGGAAGGGAGAAAAATGCGGGAATCCGCGGGCATTTCGCGCGGCGCCCAACGTGGCGCCCAACGCGGCGCCCAACGTGGCGCTCAAAACGGCGGCGCCGCCGCCTGGGGCGCGCGGTTTTTTTCCGCGGGGGCGGAGTCTTTTTTGCGACGCGGGGGCGTTTCAGTCTCCGGCGCGGCGGGGGGCTTTGCGTGGAGCGGGGCGGCGTCCGCGTTCAGCACGATCGGCAGCGTGATGCTGTGGAATTTTTCATAGTGCCGGCAGAGCGCGTTCAACAGGGCGCGAAGCATTTCAACCTCGCTGACGCCGGTCTCAGATTTGATCCGGGAGAGAACCTGAACCATGCGCTCGTCAATCTTGGCGGAAATCTGCGGATTACGGACACCCATGCGCCAAAACTATCAAAACACGCGGGAAAAGCCATTGACATGCATGACTTTATTACATGCTTAACATTCCTGGGGATTTTTTTAAATGCAATGCTTGCATTGCAGGTAAAAACATAATCAATTCGTCCCCCCTTCCACCGGCGCCATCGTCATCCTCCCGCAAACCAACCGCCTCCGCATGAACCGCCATTTCGCATCCCGCACCCGCACCCGCGCTTGCGCGCGCCCGTCGCGCCGCATCTTTTCCGCCATCGCGCTGCCCGCCTTCGTCCTGCTCGCGCTGCCGCTGGCCTGCCCCGCGCAAACGCCCGCCGCCGCCGGCAACGCCCCGCCGCCGCCCGCATCCGCGTCGCGCGGCGGCGTCAACATCCACGGCCCCGGCGGCGGGCGCTCCTCGGTCACGACCACGCGCACCGTCGAGACCGGGCCCGCGCAAACCGAGACGCGCACGTTTGTCCGTGACGGCAAGACCGTCACCGAAACCGTCACGCGCGTCACGAGCAGCGAGGCCGTCAGCGAGTCGAAAATCTACAGGGCCGCCATCTTCGCCGCCAATCGCGCCGGGAAAAAATACGACGGCAAAACCGCCGTCTTCGCCGATTTTGTCGCCGCGCGCGCCGCCGACATCGGCGTGCAGACAATCGCGCGCGAGACCGCCGTTGACGCGACGCGAAAGTTCGACCCGGAGACCGCCTCCTCGCCGCGCCCGGAAAACAGCCTCGACACGCAACTCACCAACCAGTCGTCCGCGCTGCGCCTCGCGCAAAACCTCGGCGCGGACTACATTCTCCAAGTTTCCATCGGCAGCGTCACGCGCACCGTCCGCAACATCAAGGCCTACGGCGTCGAACTGGCGAACGCCGAATACGGCCTGCTCGCCTCCTACAGCATCCTCGACGGCGCCACCGGCGCCGCGCTCACCGGCGCCACCGTCCGCGCCACGCGCGTCGAGCAGCAAAACGCGCACGCCAGCGCCGAGCTTGAGGACGCCGGCATCCTCGACGGCCTGCTCGACGACGCCGCGGGGCAGATCGCCGACGGCCTCGCCACGCGCATCGCCGCCAACCGCATCCCGCTGCCCGCCGCCGCGCAACTCGTCAGCATTGAAATCGTCCCCGATGTCGCCGACATGTTCCTGCCCGACATCCGCCTTGACGGCTCGCACACCGTCTCCCTTTCCGAGGGCAAAAACAAAGTCTCCGTGCTCAACGTCACCGTCGAGGTTGACGGCGTGGCCGTCGGCAGCGCGCCGGGAAAAATCCAGGTCCGCCCCGGCTTCAGCAAACTGCGCCTCACCCGCGAGGGCTTCAAGCCGTGGGAACGCATCATCAGCGCCGCCGACGGCCAGGTGCTCGTCGTCCCGATGCAGATGACCGACGCGGGCGTCTCCCGCTGGCGCGAACTGACCAAGTTCGTCAGCGACCTGCGCAACGGCGAAAAACTCACCGAGGCCCAGGCCAAGGTGCTCGAAGGCGAGGCCCAGAAACTCCGCCAAAGCGGCTACAAGGTGGACGTGAAGGCGGACGCCAAGGAACTGCCGGCCGTCCAGCAAAAATCCCTGTTCTGACCCGCCCGCCCGCGCACCCGCCGCCTCCATTTCCGCCGGCGCCGCCGCGCGCATTCAAAAACACACCGCAGCGATTTCCCTCCCAAAAAACAAAAAACGGTTTCCGCAACCATGCCCGCAACGATTCCCGCAACCATGCCGCCGCCACCCATGAAAACCACCGCCCGCCCCGCCATCAGGCTCGCCGCCCTCCCGGCACTCGGCCTCCTCCTCCTCGCCTCCGCCCCGCGCGCCGCCGCGCAAACCGCGCCCGCCGCCGGCGCGCCCGACGCCGCGAAGCCGAAGGTCGTCGCCGTCTCGAAAATCAAGGTCCTGCCCGCCGTGGCCGAGGCCGCCGCGCGCAAAAAAATCTCCATGGACCGCGTCGCGCAGTCGCTCGACAGCCAACTCGTCGCCGCGCTCCAGGCCACGCGCAAATACGAAATCGTCGCCCGCTCCGACGCCGGCGCGCTCGTCGAGGAGGCCGCCGCCACCGGCCGCGCCTTCTCCTTCGGCGACGCCGACTACCTGCTCGTCGCCACCGTGGACGACTTCCAGGACGTCTCCCAAACCGCCGACTTCGGCTGGTCCGGCAAGGCCACCAGGCGCATCATCCGCCTCTCCACCGTCGCCAAGATTTACGACGCGAAGACCGGCAAGATCAACGAGACCGCGAACTTTCAGGAAACGAAAACCCTCGCCGAGGAAAAACAGGCCGCCGTCGCCGAGGACGGCGACCTGTCGGACTCGCTGCTCGTCGAAATGTCGCGCGGCATCTCCGAGAAAATCGCCGGCAAGGTCGTGGACATCGGCTACCCCGCGCGCGTCATCGGCATCACCGGCGCGCAAATCACCATCAGCCGCGGCGAAGGCTCCGGCATCGCCGTCGGGCAGATGTGGGAGATTTTCGCCACGGGCGAAACCCTCGTTGACCCCGACACCGGCGCGGTGCTCGGCGCGGAGGAGATTTCCGTCGGCAAAATCCGCATCACCCGCGTCACGCCGAAGTTTTCCGTCGGCAAAATCGAGGGCGAAAACCTCGGCATCGCCAAGCTCAACATCGTCCGCCTCATCGGGCAATAACCCGCCCGCCGGCGCCATTTTTCCCGCCCATCACCCATCGCAAAACCCGCCAGCAAACCATGGAACCCACCGCCCGCTCCCTTTTCAGGCTCTCAACCCTTCCGGTTCTCAGCCTTTTCCTCCTCTCCGGCTGCGCCACCTACACCAAGCAAACCCAGGAGCGCGACACCGCCTTCCGCACCGGCAACCTCGCCGCCGCCGCCGCGCAAGCCGACGCCGACGGCCGCAAAAAACACCAAGGCAAGGACGGCATCCTCCACCGCCTTGAGCAAGGCGCCATCCTCCGCGCCGCCGCCCTCGCGCCCGGCGCCGCGCCCGACGTTTCCCGCGACTACCTTGCCCGCTCCAACGCCGCCCTCGACGCCGCCGAAGCCCGCGTCAACGAATTCGAGGAAAAGGCGAAGGTCAAGGTCGCCTCCGAGACCGCCTCGATGCTCACCAACCTCGCCAACCTCCCCTACCGCGGCCGCGCCTACGACAAGGTCATGCTCAGCACCTACAAGGCGCTCAACCACCTCCAGCTCGGCGACACCGACACCGCCCGCGTCGAACTCAACCGCGCCCTCCAGCGCCAGCGCGACGCCGTCGCCGAAAACGCCCGGCACATCGCCGAGGCCGAGGAGGACGCGCGCAACGCCGCCACCGCCGGCGCCGACGACGCCAAAGGCGGCAAGGCCACCTACGACGTCGGCAAGGCCACCGCCGACCCGACCACCGCCGCCAGCCTCGAAAACATCCTCGCCGGCTCCACCACCGCCGCCGCCGCCCGCCCCTACGCCGACTACGTGAACCCCTTCGCCGTGCTGCTCGACGGCCTCTATTTCGCCACGCACGCCGCCGACGACTCCGACCGCGAACGCGCCATCAAGTCCCTCGAACGCGTCGCCGGCATGGCGCCCGAAAACCCGTTTGTCCGCGACGAACTCGCCGGCGCCGCCGCCGGCCGCCGCCCCGCCGGCGTCACCCACGTCATCGTCGAAAACGGCATCGGCCCCTGGCGCGAGGAAACGCGCGTGGACCTCCCGCTCTTCATCGTCACCGACAAAATCTCCTACATCGGCGCCGCCTTCCCCAGCCTCAAGTTCCACGACAACGCCCTGCTCTCCGAAATCACCATCACCGCCGCCGGCGCCGCCGCGCCCGTCGCCCCCGCCCTCGTGTGCGACATGGACGCCGTCGTCGCCCGCGACTTCAAGAACGAGTGGCCCGCCGTCGTCACCAAGACCATCCTCTCCACCGCCATCAAGGGCACCATCAACGCCGTCGCCCAAAAACAGGCCAAGGACAAACTCGGCGCCTCCGGCGGGCTGGCCGTCGGCATCCTTGGCGGAGTCGCCCAAGGCCTCACCACCATCGCCGACACCCGCGCGTGGCGCACCCTGCCCAAACAATTCTCCTACGCCCGCCTCGACACCCCCGCCGACCGCGCCCTCGTCATCAACGCCGGCGGCCAGCCGCACAACCTCCAGCTCCCCGAGGGCGACGTGATCATCGTGTATATAAAAAGCATCGCCGCCGGCACGCCCCTGCTCGTCAGCCAGTTCAAGTTGAAATAACCCGCACCCGCCGCACCCGCCGCAAACCAACCGGACCTTCCCGCATGAAAAACAAAACCACCGCCCGTTTCTCCCCCGCGCCCGCCGCCCTTCCGATTCTCGGCCTTCTCCTGCTCGCCGGCTGCGCCAGCAGCGTCAACTCCTACCAGCGCGCCCAGCCCGAATCGGTCGCGAATTATGTCAACGACCGCCGCGTCGTCACCGACACCACGCTCGCCCGCGCCCTCCGCGTCGTCTCCATCGCCGAAAACCGCGTCAGCGGCAACCTCCTCCAAATCACCGCCACCATCGAAAGCCTGAAAACCGGCGCCCGCTCCTTCCACTACAAACTCGACTGGATCGACGCCGCCGGCGCCCCCGCTGGCGACACCGGCTGGCGCCTCCTCTCCCTGCGCGGACGCGAAACCACCGCCGTCACCGCCGTCGCCACCAACCCCGGCATCGTCGATTTCCGCCTGCAAATCGTGGAAAAATAACCCCCGCCCCGCCCGCCTTCCGTGACCACTCCGCCAACCACCATGAAAACACACACCACACCCATCCTCGCGCTCGCGGCCGCCGCCGGCGCCCTGCTCATGTCCGGCTGCTCCACGCCCGCGCACTATGTCGATTCCAAGGGGCCCGCCACCCTTGTCTCCCTCAACCAGATAAACATCCAGGACTTTTACCAGGCCGCCGACGACCTTGTCGCCGGCATCCTCGCCTCCGGCGTCCTCGAACGCGCGCCCGCCCAGCCCGCCGTGCTGCTTGTTTCCAGGATTATAAACAACACCCAGACCAACTTCGACATGAGCCTGCTGTCGGAAAAAGTCAGCGGCGCCCTCCTGAACACCGGAAAAATCGTCGTCCTCAACGACACCGACGCGAAAGCCGAGTCCCAACGCCAGATGAACGAATTCCTGGGCAAGGGCGCCGCGCGCCCCAAGCCGTATTACTCGCTCTCGGGAAAAATCATAGAGGACAAGGCCAGCGCCGGGCGCACCAAACAAACCAGCTACGTCTTCCAGCTCTCGCTGACGCTGGTGGACGACGGCATCCAGGCATGGAAGGGCGAGAAAACCATCACCAAACAGGGCACCCGATCCGCCATCGGCTGGTGAGATTGCCTGAACACAACGCCCTGCCATGATAATATGAAAAACCTCATATTCATACTGGCGTCGTTTTCATTCCTGGCGGAAATCCCCGCGCAGGACGCACCCGCGTGGGCGCTGGAAACCCCGGCGCAAAAGGAAAGGCGCATGGCGTGGTGGACGCACGACCGCTTCGGCATGTTCATCCACTGGGGCCTGTATTCACTCCCCGCGCGGGGCGAATGGGTGAAACGCCGCGAAAAAATCACCGACGCGGATTACCAAAAATATTTCGAGCGCTTCAACCCCGATTTATACAATCCCGGGGAATGGGCCGCCAAGGCGCGCGCCGCCGGCATGAAATACATGGTCGTCACCACCAAGCACCACGAGGGCTTCTGCCTCTGGGACAGCAAACACACCGACTACAAGGTGACAAACACCCCGCACGGGAAAGACCTCATCAAGTCGCTGGTGGACGCCTTTCGCGCCGAGGGCATCCGCATCGGCTTTTATTATTCCCTGATCGACTGGCACCACCCCGATTTCCACTATGATAAAATCCACCCGCAATGCCCGCCGGCCACGGAAAAACGCGAGGCCGCCAACGCCTCGCGCGACATGGGAAAATACCGGCAATACATGAAGGACCAGTTGACGGAATTGCTGACGCAGTTCGGGCGCATCGACGAGTTGTTCATGGATTTTTCCTACCCCGGCGAAAACGGCAAGGGACACGCGGACTGGGATGCCGAGGGGCTGCTGAAACTCGCCCGCTCGCTGCAACCGGAAATCATCGTGAACAGCCGCATGGATCTCGATCACACCGACTGGGGCTGGGATTTTGTCACGCCGGAGCAATTCATGCCGCGGCAATGGCCCGAGGTCCGCGGGCGGCGCGTCCCGTGGGAAACCTGCCAGACGTTTTCCGGCGCGTGGGGCTATCACCGCGACGAGCATTCGTGGAAAAGCGTCCGCCAGCTTGTGGTGATGCTCGCCGAGACCGTCAGCAAGGGTGGCAACCTCCTGCTCAACGCCGGCCCCACGGCGCGCGGCGTTTTAGACGGCCGCGCCATCGCGCGCCTCGACGGCATGGGCGAATGGATGCAGTTTCACAGCCGCTCGATCCACGGCTGCACCCAGGCGCCGGATGATTTCACGGCTCCGGAAAACTGCCTGCTGACTTACAACCCGGAAACCAAGCGCCTTTATATTCATGTGCTGGAATGGCCCTTCAAATCGCTGCATCTGCCGGGCTACGCGGGCAGGTTCAGCTACGCGCAGTTGTTGAACGACGCCTCGGAAATCAAGTTCCGCACACAAACTCACGCGCAGCCCGGCGCCCACACCACCGAGACCTCCGGCGCCAGGGACGTCATCTTGGCGTTGCCCGTCGAGCCGCCGCCCGTGGCATTGCCCGTAATCGAATTGTTTTTGGAATAATAATACAATCCGCGCCCCGGAATTCTGGACGAAACCTCCGCGAAAAGCACCGCCGCCGGCGCGCCTCCTCTTCCCACGATAAATCATGCCCGATCCTGCCCAAACAAACCGAATCAATAAGCGGCCTGAGGAATGCACGGAACGCACAGAAATAATAATCTCAAACCCCCTCCGTTCATTCCGCGGACCACGAAAACCGAACCATTATTTTAGACAGAATGAACAGAACGGAAAAGAATTAACAGAATAAACAACCCATTCCGTCAAATTCCGTCCATCCTGTCTAAAAAACCGAACCATTAAATTAACCGCGAAGGACACGAAGGATGCAAAGAACGGAAAAATGAAACTGGAAAAACAACAACCTTCGGAGCTTTCATCCTTCGCGCCCTTTGCGTCCTTCGCGGTTATAAAAACCGAACCGTTTATTTCGCATCCTTCGGTGTCTTTTCACGGTTGAAAACTGAATTTTTAGAACTTCCCATATGAAAACCAATCCCCCGAAAACCGCCGCCGCCAACGGCGCCGCCTTGATCCTCGCCGCCAGCGGCGCCGCCCTGCTCCTCGCGGGCTGCGCGTCGGCGAGCCGCGACACGCGCATCACCAACGCCCGCCAGCCCGGCCCCGTCGTCGGCAACGCCATCGGTGTCGCCGCCGGCGCGGTGGCGGGCAACGTCGCCGGCGCGGTCGTCGGCGTGGGCGAAGGCTTCGCCGCGCAAAGCGCGAAGGCGTTTGACAACGACCGCCGCGTCATCCGCCAGTGGAAAACCGTCCAGACCAGCGACGGCCGCACCATACAGGTGCCCGTCGAGGTCGAGGTGGACAAAAACGGCATGCCCTTGTCCGGCAAATAACCCCGCCCGCCGGTGCCCCTATAGATACGGAGCGCAATGGCGGAGGATCGGAGGGCCGGCGGCGCCATTTTCGGTCCCCCGCCATTTGGAATGGATTTATATTGCAATATATTACTGATGTTACGCGGAAGCGGAGACAGTGCTTGACCTTTTCAGCCCCGAAGGGACGG